>CAYZHU010000164.1:788-3974 GCA_964477585.1 uncultured bacterium | reverse complement strand
GATCTGAAATGGAGCTACCAGATCGGAAAGAAAACACTCTCGCATCTTCTCGATGTGCCGCAGATCAAGTCGATCGAGCTATTCCTCGATCAGTCTTCTAATAAGGTCTACGGGATCCGCGTTAAAGATGGGACGGAGAACCACGATTTTGATTTTCTAGACTTACAAGAGAGATTAGGGAAGAAACATCTCCAAAGCTCTGATTTCACCGTATCGCAGAAAGATGACTCGATTGTCTTTACTGGATTTGGGAAAGGGCATGGGGTTGGCCTTTGCCTTTACTCAGCCGGCGCATTGGCTCAAAATGGGGAGAACGCAGTGAAAATCCTCTCCAAGTTTTTCCCAGAGACCTATCTCTATAACTTAAACGCCATCCCAAAGGATTAGGAAAAGAAATTTACCGCAGAGATAGTCACCACAGAGGCGGGGCAGCCCCACACCCCAAAGAAGAACGCGGGTGCCCCTATTTCTGCGGCGAAATCTCCTCTCTCTAGAATTTTTCTTTTAGGAAAGGAGAGGCCCTGATAGAATTGGCGACGCCGGGGACCCCGCGGAACAAGCTGTCTGAACCAGGTCAGGGCCGGAAGGCAGCATCCTTAAGGACTTAGTCTTGTGCTGCGGGACCATCTCCGGTATTTTTTTTAAACTCCGCTTCATAGGCCAGTGAAGTGCGCCGTAAAGCGCTCTCCGCATCAATCCCTAAAGAATCCGCCTCCTTGATCAGATCCCAAAGCCTTTGCCCAAAATCATCTGAAATTCTCTTTTCTACTAGGGAATTCTTTAATTTCCGCAGCTTGTGAATTACTTTTTGAGCCCGGGCTAGCGAAGGTAAAGAAGGAGGAATCCCCTCTATCGGATTTTTCTTCCCCTCTTTCTTCTTGATCTCATCCCAATTTTTACTTACATCTTCTGTCGAATCAATTTTTGTATTGCCAAACACATGAGGGTGGCGGCGGACCAATTTTTCCCCTACCTCCCGAATCGAATCGGAAAGGGAAAACAGTTGTTCCTTTTCCCCTAACTTAGCAATAAAAATTAAAGCATAGAGCACATCGCCCAACTCTTCTGATATTTTCGCCCCATTTTGTCCATCGATCGCTTCTAAAAGCTCATGGGTCTCCTCTAAAAGATAGGGCTGTAATGTAAAAAATGTTTGTTCACGGTCCCAGGGGCAGCCATTCGGGGCCAAGAGCCTGTCGGCAATCGCAAGAAGGTCATGGAACTCTTTCATAAAAATTTCACTTGTGTTCAATTCAAGTAAAAATATAAACTACTACACTATTTCTATCAACTGAATTTGATGGAAAGAATTTAATTGTGATTATTTTAAATACGAAATTGTATTATAATATATTCTACTTCTTAATAAGAATTAATTATGACTAATAAAATAATCAGTAATATTTCAGGGTGCTGCAGCTGGGCCTATAAATATGTTGCTACTAGAGCTCCCGCTAAATATGTTGCTACTAGCGCTCCCGCAATTGCCTTAGGGAAGGCAAAAGATATTTGGAACAGCCTTCCTGAAACCTTTTCCACGAATCTCGAAAAAGCTAGAAAAGCTTGGAATGAGACGACTCCTCGAGCTGTTGCTGAAGCAGGCGGCGAATTATTCGAAGCTTATGTAGGAAAACCCGTTAAAGAAAAAGCGAAAAAGCTTTGGCAGGATGTCCCTCCTAAAGAAGAGATCATCGAATTGATAACAGATGCGGCAAAAAATCCGGTGAAAAAAGGGGTCCCTCTCGCAAACAGGGTTTGGTGCCAGATTCCCCATTTGGGAAGGATCGGAATTCTCACCTTAGGCCCTTCAACGATCTATTATCTTTCGCAAATCCCCTATTGGCTCTTGAGCTCGGCGCCATTGATCTGGGCAGGTAAAATCGTCTATTCAGAACTCGCTCCAAAAAAACTCACTGATTCTATAGATGGGCAACTCAAAGAACTTCATCAAAAAGCAATAGCGCAAATTCCAGCCCTGCAAACTGCTGAAGAAGCGCTTCCCGTTCTAGCAGAAGCTGTTAAAGATGCAGCAAATGGGCAGATTACCTTTGCCGGACATAATGTAAACCTCACTATAGATAAGGCTCCAGATCCAACAAGGGCTCTTGCAGCTATAACAGACCTTGCAGCCCAAACAAATGACCATATAAGCTCCAATGGAGCAAAGCCTCTCCCTAAAGTTCAGGAAGATTCGGACTTACCTCTTCAACCTGTAGAAGCCCTTGCGGCTCCTCCGCTAGAACAACTTCATCCACCCGTCAATGATGTCCCCCTTCAGCCAGCGCCCCAACCAGCTCTTCCTATAGAAGCCGCAGTCGTCCCCCCACCTGTTTTGAATCTAGAAGCAGCCCGCGATACTGGTGTGATACAGGCAGATATTCCCGCTCCGGCAGCTATCATCCCTCCGCCACAACCTGAACCTGCAGTAGTAGAGGTTCCTCAAGTAGCAGCCCCACAGCAAGTTTTGGATGTAGGAAGACCCGAAGAACCCGATGGGCCTCAAGCAGAAGCCAAGCCGGAAAATTGGGAAAAAAAATCAAATGTGATCTACGATTCAGTCATCGATCACGCTTCGAATGGGTCGCTCCTCTTTTACATGTATTATAAGATCGGCAAAATCCCTAGCAGCTCAGCGCATCCAAGCGAAGCTGCTGCGCCGAGCATTTACGATCTCGTGCGAAAATCTACAACCCCTGATGCAAGAGGGAACAAACCCAATTTGGCAAGCCTCTTCATCAAGCACTATAAAATCCCATTCGGGATGCAATGGCTTCGATGCCATCTAGTCAATTTCTTGTGGTTTAAAACTTCTATTGTCCCCAATGTGATTCGAGTCAATATTTTAAGGCGGATCGGGAAATATAGGACACTCGATCCGAATAGCGGCAAAAAGCAAAGCGTCTTGGTAAAAGATTTTCTCTCTCAGGCGAATCTATTCTTTGAACGGATGTGTACCGCTGCGGAAGAATTTGCAACAGCGCCTCCTGGAAAATCGAATGGAGATCTCGATTCCTATTTCAGCAGGACAGTCAATAAAAGGTTCGGGTATAGCCCAAAACGGGTTAAAGCGGATTCAAATCTTAAAAAAGAGATCGAAAAACGGGCTGGAGCTGGCGCTTCTGATGAAACCCTGGATAAAATTCGCGATGAATTGTTGGCGATGAATGTTGTGCTTGAAGATGGGGC
>CAYZHU010000164.1:0-778 GCA_964477585.1 uncultured bacterium | reverse complement strand
GGATAAAATTCGCGATGATTTAGCTCTTGAGAATCTCTGCAAACGTTTTGCCGAGAGGGAACTCGCAACAAACTACACCTACGTCCCCTTCTTTGAAAGCTGGAAAAAAGTCAAATTCATCGGCAGCTTTTTAGGAGTCATCTCGAAACCGATCGAATGGATCTTGAACAAAGTGATTTATTCCACATTGAAAACTCAGGTGCTGCCTAGCGTGTTCAAGACAATTATAGAGACCGGGTTGGATGAAGCCGACACCCACAACCTCCCTTTCACCCTTCCTGTGACCCGGTTCTTTACCCGATTCTTCCGGAGTATCAAACTCAAACTCGAAAGACAGGGAGATGAAAAACCGATCGATGAAGATAAAAAGAAAGCAGGAACAGACTTGCTTCCCACAGTGGTGGCAAATTTTAAAAAGCTTCTCGATATCCTACCTTCTAAAGGAGAGTCGAAAGACAAACTTTCTATCGCCAAAAAAATCGAGGCAGTAAAGGCGGCGGGCGCTATGAAAGAGATCATCAAAAAGGCGATCGAGAATGGGATTGTGAATGGAGCTCATATCTTTCTGGACTTTGCGCTACATCCGGAAAACAGAGAACCGCTTCTTCACGACCTGGGTATGATACTAGAAGAGATTTACTCGAAAGGCTCTCCAAAAGATAAGGCTGGCTGGGACAAGCTCGAGCAAGAATATATTGCTGAAAACGAAGACCTAACAAGAGAAGCTCGGGCCGTATTTAGTTTGATCGTAGAAGACGCCGCTAAAAAACTGCCCCCC
>CAYZHU010000163.1:0-3991 GCA_964477585.1 uncultured bacterium | reverse complement strand
CGGCAGTATATCGAGAGTCAGAAGACACCGCAGAGCTAGCCGCCGGGGCGACTTCTATCTCGGCCGTAAACGGCAGAGTTTTTCGTCGTCCATTTGATAAATTCAAGGCAGTAGTCTTTCTTTCGGGATCGGATCTGTGGGGATTTTGAGTTTGAATTGATGGCGGTGAGCTGCGAAAAGACGGTAAAGAAGATCTGAACCGAGCCAGCCAGGAAGAAGAGAGAGAAGTCCCAAAATAGCCCAGATTCCCCCTATGAGCCAGTAGATCCGAAAGATCGCCCGCGAGCGAGACCAAAAGTTTCTCATTGTCGATTGGTAATTTTCTACGAGGATTAGACTGTTGAGATGGCGCAAAGGGGTTTGCGGGCCAGAAAGAACGTTCTTTGCCGTTTCTCCATTGAGAGGCGCGAAGATGAATTGTTTCTTGTGATCGAGATTTGCGATGTAGCGGACCGATTTGTGACAAAAAGGGCAATCGGAATCAAAAAAAATCAAATGGTTCATTTCGGCTCCTCCGGGAGCGTGACTTGAGGACGGCTCCTCTTGATCTCATCAAACTTACGAGCAAGCTCCAATACTTCCGCTTCACTACATGTCCCACTATAGATTTTGAGTTTGATCTCTTCCCGCTGGTGCATCCAGTGCCTCTCTAAGATCTTTTGCACAGTTTCAATAAAACAGGAAAGGGTTTTTTCTCGGTTCACCCGTTTTTGAAGCACTTCTGCGAGAAATAGCTGCTGCTCCGCCTGCTCAAGATCGATCGCTAGAGTGAGAAGATCGCGCGGCTTATTTTCTTTGACTGCTGTCAAATATCTCTCAAAGAGTTTTCGGGCGGCGCCAACCCGGAAATGGTCCTCTTTCAAATTGGCTTCAGCAATCGGGATGAGAGAGGGAAGGCTCTCCCCCATTAAAAATAACCAACGGAGAAGATCGGCTTCTAAAATCCTGTCCGGTTCGACTTCAGTAATGGTGCCGCTCGCTGGCCTCTTTATGTAAAGCTTCGGGATATTTTGTTCGGCTTTGCCGACAATCGACTCTGGCGTTTGGGTGATCTTGGCCAATTTCCGAAGGCTCTCATGGACCATGAGAGGGTGGTCCCATTCGCGTATTTTTTTTGCGATCGTCTGGACTAGCTCATTTTTCCCCGCAGGCGATTGGACATTGATCGATTTAGAAAGATGGGCGACGAGAAAGGTGAGATAGTCGACGCTCCCCTCTAAACTTTTTTGCCACTCTTCGGGACCTTTTTCCTGCAAGATGACATCGGGATCGCACTTTTCGGGCAGAGGGACAACGAGCACTTCGATCCCCTCTTTTTGGAAGAGATTCCCTACTTTTACGGCGGCCTCCCTCCCTGCTGTATCCCCGTCGAAGGCGAGATAGGCTTGCCTCACTCCCAAATGGACCAGCTCTTTCACATGATCCTCGCCAAAAGCTGTCCCCTGGCCCGCAACTGTCCAATTGAACCCCGAATGGATCAGTCTGAGGGCATCGATCTGACCCTCGACGATGAGGGCCCGCCGCTCTTTGGCGATCTGCCTCCGGGAAAAACTCAGTCCAAAGAGGACTCTCGACTTTTTAAATAGGGGCGTTTCAGGCGTGTTGATGTATTTTCCCCCAAACGTGTCAGTCTTGAATTTTCTCGCAGAAAATCCAATCACTGCTCCTACAGCGTCGCGGATCGGGATGGTGATCCTGTCGGAAAAAAATTCCCTCCCCTTCGAGAATAGCCCTGCTTCTTCTAAGATGGCATTGGAAATTCTCTGTTCCCACATCGCCTTCAAGAACAAGTTGGGAGTTTTGGGAGCCAAACCCAGTTGAAAAGTTTGGATGAACTCGAGATCGATTCCGCGGCTGTAGAGATAATCGAGGGCGACATGTCCCTCCATTGTGTGGAGCAATACAAATTGGTAGAAGCGGCAAGCTCTTTCCAGCGCATCTTTCAATGCAGCTTTTGGCGGCCCCTTGGGGCGGTCTTCTTGCACCTCTTCGAGCTGCACCTGGAACCGTTCGGCCAAACTCTCGACCGCCTCGGAAAAACTCATCCTGAGATGGGTCATGAGAAATTGGATTGCATCTCCGTGGGCCCCGCAGCCGAAACAGTGGTAGTGGCTATCTCCTTTCTGGATGATCAAGGAGGGCGTCTTTTCTTCATGAAACGGGCAAAGGGCTTTATAGGAGGCTCCTGACCTTTGCATTTTCAAATAAGGGGATAGGACCTCTACAAGATCGATCCGCGATCGAAGCAGCTCAAGACTTTCTCTAGAAAATGTGCCCATATGGTTATTCTGTCTTAAGACACAGTTTTTCCTGTAGCTAAATGTAAAGCTACGACCAAAAACGTTGAGGTTCTAGTGCTCGATAATATTCATCCCTATATTACTTAAATCATTGAAATTAAAAACAATTATATATAATTGTCATTAAATTTAATTAATTAAGGATAATTATGAGCATTCCACCTATTTCTAACCAACCAATTACACAAAGCCCAACCCCACCAGCGACTTCTTTGTTAAGAAGTTTGCCAATTGCTGTTACGGCGAAAATATATGCCTTTGCTGGACCAAGAGACACCTCAACATGCACAACTGTATCCAGACAAGTTTCCGAAGATGCCGTAGAGTGCGCAAGAATCACTATACAAGAAGAACTGAATCGATTTATTAATGGCGTGGAAATTACAGTAGGAAATCAAACAATAACAGATAAATTGAAAAAGATTGGACTTTTATCTACTCATAAATTTCCCACTCTTTTATCGCTCAAAACAACTGTTTTCGATATCAAATACGCTATCTTGAATGTGATGCAAGATTTCACTCCAGAACAACTATATCATCTCAGAGAACTTTCGAAACCAACTTTTTGCGAAGATATTCTTAGATTGGCTGCAATCCGCTATAAGTATCGGGAACACAAATTACTAAATAATGCTGAATACGGAGAACTAATTGAAGCTGGAGATCTCCAGAAAGCATGTGAATTTGCTGCGCTTAATAAGAACAATTCAGTATTTGAAGAGATCTTTAAGAGACTATTGGAGACAAACGGCTTTCTTTCACCATCTATGATCATGATTTTTAATAAAAAGGATCTTAACAATGCGATTCAAAAGCTTTCAGAAGAGCAATTGGAAAAAAGGGATTTTTCTAAGGCGATCCAAGCTTTAAACATGATCCCAGATAAAGAAGTACGGGAAAAGAGTCTTCAAGGTCTTTGCATAACTTTCGCAAAAGAAGGCCAGCTAGATTGGGCAATCAAAACGGCGAAAAACATCCGCAACAAAGTCGTATACGCATTAGCTATTCGCGATATTTGCATCGTATTAACAGAGAAAGGAAAAGTTGAGGAAGCGACTAGTCTCGCTGCGACTCTCCTCACAGATTCCACAGTTTCCCAGGAACAAAGCAATGCTCTTTCTGCGATTTCTCAAACCTTAGCGAAAACTGAGCAGTTCTCAGCAGCTCTGGAGATCGCTAGGAGCATTAAACATGAACTAGCGCGTTCCAATGCTCTTTATAGCCTTTCCGAATGCTTAGTGGAAAAAGGACAGATTTTACATCCTAGCTCATCGCGCAGCGATTTTTATATGGGGAGCTTCGGTGCTCTTTCGGTGGCGAAAATGATCCCGGATGAGTCAAGACGGGACGCTGCTTATTTAGAGATTTGCAAATTCCTAGCAGGGGAGAATCAGTTTCCAGAATCAATTGAAGTAGCTGAGTTCATTCAAGCTCAGACTGCGAATAGTCTTGCTCTTTACACTATTTCTACGGCGATGACGCTTAATGGTCAAGTTGAAGAGGCTTATAACCTTGCACAAAAGATCCCACAAATTGAAAAACGAGATATGGCTTATTTGCATATTTGCCTACATTTAGCAAAGAAACAAAAGTTTCCAAAATCGATTGCGATAGCAGGAAAAATTGAGAACAAAAATCACCAAGACAAAGCTTGGTTGAATATTTCCCAAGAGATGTTGAATGACAAC
>CAYZHU010000162.1:0-4012 GCA_964477585.1 uncultured bacterium | reverse complement strand
ACTTGCGATTTCGCCGCGGAAGATGCCACCTGTGCAGAGGACCCTCTTTTGAAAGTCCGCGCTATGCAGGACCGCGATTTACTCTCCTCTGCAGGACAAATTTTAGGAGAGTGCCATACGGAGATCGCCGATTTTTATAAAATTGCCAAAAAAATGGAAGGAAATGAGCTGGTGAGCTCGCTTAGCATGGCGATCTTAGCACTTTTCCTTGCGGCTAACCCGCGCCATCTTTTGCAAAATACGATAGGGAAGAGCTGTCTTCAATATTTCGATGATTTCCACCGATTTTTGCGCCGCTCGATGAAAACAGCAGAATATCAAAAACTGATCGCCTATCCACCTGATAATAGCGATAAAAATTCCCATCTTCTCCTTTTCTTGACCCACTCTCTTTGCAAGGCTGTATTCTTCAGGTTAGGAGGGATAAAACAGGAAGCGATTGGGTTGATCCACCGGTCGATGAGAAAAGGGGAAGAGTTGAAACAAAAAGGGAAGAAAGGCGTCCCCAAAGAACAGACGGTTTGGAACCAGTTTCTTTACGATGATGAAAGGTTGAGAACTCTTCTCGCTAAATTCCCAAATGGGCCGCTTTTTAAAATTCTCGATCTGATCCGAGAGGAGCAAGAGGAAGATACGATCGTCCCATTTGATCCGATCGGACAGGAAAATCTCCCATTGAAGCTCTTTGAAATTACTCGAAAAGAGAAAAAAATCGATGTGCTCCGCATCCCTTCTCCGACTCGTCAGGGGATCATCAATAAAGTGGAAATCATCGATGAATTCAGGGGGCTCTTGAGAGCATATGGATATAGTGGAGATAAGAAAAAGAAACATCTGATGATCAATTTGCAGGACCGGACCTCTTGGAAAGAGCATGCGAGAAGCAAAGCTTTGGAAGGCCTTTCGAAGCAGGCCGATGCAAGCCAGCATTTCTACGTGATTACAATCCCGAAAAATACAGATTTTTACTATCAGAATAACGAGTATTTAAACTTGGATAAAGCCGATGAATTTATCGAGGCGTTTAAAGCTCAGCTAGCCACTCCGGAAGATTGCGGCTACTATCTCCCTATTTTCCCGAAAGAATTGCCCCGTTTTGCGGAAATGGTTCTCCCTGCGATCCATGAGCTTTTCTTTCATTCGAAAGCAACCCTTACTCGTCAGAATCGAGAGGATTTCATCGAGATTTTCACTCAGTTTCTCGTTCTCAAATATATCGATCTTCTCGAACCTGATTCGATCAGTTTTACCTGTAAAGATGCGATCGACACGAGCGCGGCGAGCCAGGCTGCATTTTTTGGGTTCCTGAAACTTTTGACTGCCGATTTTTCTCAAAAAGAGGACCAAGATTTCTTTCGCTGGCTCCTCTATACGCCAGCTCTTTTTATCCGGGAGAGGGCGATTGATCAGGAGCGGGTTAACCGGGTCCTCTGCTGTTTAGAAAAGATCGATGGGGAATTGGCGGAAAAAAGAGAAAAAATCGTGAAAACGTTAGCTGAATTTTACCAGGCAGCCACATTTAAAACTTTAAAAGTTAAACACGGTTGATTCTTATACACAAACAACCTGAAGAATCGGTTTCTGCCGGCGTCGCCTTGCCACGGCATTTGAGCCCGTCTGCATCGCTAAACTTTTTAAGTTTAGTTGGCTTCGACGACGCTACGCTGACTCAAATGGCGGGCGGCTCCTTGGCATATTCCCGACTCTTCAAGTAGTTTGTGTATATTCGCAAAGTAGCTGTCTATATTTATTGATGTCATTAAGTAGAGAAGTGCAATTCAGGGGCGGGTTATTGAACATATTAGTAAATAGCTTGTATTGGGATTTATAGAAATAGTAGGGATTAAAACTTTCTCCAATTGGAAATAGAATAGATTTTACGATCTCAGGAATACGAATATGTATTGTTTCTAAAATGGTGCTATTTAAAGTTTCTAAATCATCTGGCGATGGGAGAGCTTTTGGAACTGCTTGCAAGAGGAGCTGGCCAGCTGTCCACATATCTTTAAGCTGTGCAGCATTTTTATTGAGAAGTTCGTTCCAAGCGGAACAAACCATATCGGTCTGCGTTGTTTTAGATTCTTCCTGTTCACTGCTGAAATGACTATTTAGGAAATGGTTTAGAGCTAGTACATAGAGAGAACATGCGGATAATGCAACTGTGGCTATTGCTAGTTTTTTATAAGAAAAATTACAATTGCTGGTTCTTTTTGATAAATCAGATTTTGCTTCAGAAAGAGCCTTTGTATAATTGGTAATGAGCTTTTCGTGGCTTTGGTTAAAAACGGGTTGTTTTCGTGCAAATGCAATTACGCGTTGAGCCTTAACGTCAATTTGATCTATTTCAGCTTGGGTCCGAACCGGTTTTAGCTGATTTGTCAATTGTGGCAATATTGTGTTAAAAGTAGCCATTTATTTTCCTAATAAAATCTTTGCTGATATAGACGAATATTAATAACAATAATGGCGGTTAGTGCACCGAACATATATGAATTCACATGACTCAAAATAAATTTGACTCGATCATAGAATATATCATTTCGTGCTTCCTTAAGAGCAGCTTCATATTCTTTGATAGCTGGTTGATGAGTATCAAAAGCGGAATGCGTCTTTGCAAATTGAATTGCTCTCTGAACTCTTCTGTCGAGGTTATCGATTTTTTTTGTACTTAGATGAGTTGAAGAGTTTAATCGATTAGTTGAGTATGTTAAAATTTCTCTTAATGTTGTCACTTTTTTTATCCTTTTATTAAATATTGTAATCAATTGATTAATTAATGCCAATTATAAATATACATTTAAATGTAATAATAAAATATTATTTTAACAGATCTTCATTGTAGAGACGGATGGAGTCTGAGAGGCCTTGGACTTTCCGCATCAGGTCGGCAAAGTCCCGTTTGAAGGTATCGCTTTGGACGATCTTATCGCGCTCATTTCCTGCATGCTCGAGAAGCTGGGTGAGACGGCCGAGAGAAGTATTCATTGCATCGATCTCCCCTTGAAAATAGGAGCGGAAGTCTTTAGGGGTCTCAAGCGATTTGAGGAGATTGGCTTTTTTGGTCCTGTTTCGCTGCCAATGTTTATCATATTGGAACATGAGGCCGTAGTGGTTGATGTCGTTCATGAGAGTCTCCCCTTTGCCGAGAAGAGAGGTGAGGCGTAGATAGAAGTCGTCGCCGGAGATAAACCTGCCGAGGGTGCCGTTGCCGGCTGAGATATCGCGTGAAATTTGATTGAGATTGCGCAGCGTTGCGGCGCCGTCGTTATTGAAGGCATCGGCCGCGGTATTGAGGGAACTTGCAAGGCTAGAGACTTTGTGAATGAGCTGCTCTTCATCGAGGCCAGTGTGGAGGAGCTGCATGTTATCGGTAAGGAGGCCAACCGATTCGCGGACTGCATGGATGAGATGTTCTGAATCGATGGAGTTGAGGACAGTGTCGGCGCGGGCCATTGCTCCATCGAATGATTTGAGGGCGGAACTGAGAGAATTTTGATTCTCGTTGAACCAGGTGTCGATACGGCCCACTGCTATTTCTACCCGGCTAGCGACCTTGCTGATTTGGGAGAAAGTGTTTTCCAGGCCATCGACCGAATTAGCATAGACGACCTGATTGGTGATGATCTTGGCCGGTTTTCCTTTGGGGAGAGCTTTGGGGAGGATAGCGACCGATTTTTCCCCCATTAGGCCGGTGGTCCGGACGGCGATCTCGTCCGTCTCATAGACGGTGGTGCTCGAGTCGACTTTGAGTGTTATCTGATAGAGAAAAATCCTCCCTGTGTCATCGGGGGTCTCCTCGCGGGCGTTTGCGATCTCTTTGATATGAGTGACTTCGCCGACCGGTTTTCCTGCAAATGTGACGCGGGTGCCGACAGAGATCCCAGCGATGTTGGCAAACCGGACGTTTAAGATCTTTTTCCCATCTCCCACAGTGGGTTCTAAAAAGAGGATCATCCCAACCATGATTGTGATGGCGGTTGCGACAAATAGGCCGATCAGGAGGTTTTTCGTC
>CAYZHU010000161.1:0-4019 GCA_964477585.1 uncultured bacterium | reverse complement strand
GTCTCTTTGCCGTGCTTCCTGTTGATGAACGCGGGGATCATGTCCATCGGGCCTGGACGGTAAAGAGCGCCCACGGCAATGATCTCTTCGAATGTATCGATATGGAGCTGTTTGGCCAGGTCCTGCATTCCACCTGACTCGAGCTGGAACACCCCTAATGTTTTTCCTTGGTTCAAGAGATCAAATGCCGCTTGGTTATCGAGAGGCAGATTGACCCAATCGATCTTCGGCCCCCCGCATGCATGGATCGCATCGACACATTTTTGGATCGAGGTAAGCGTTTTCAAGCCAAGGAAGTCGATTTTCAACATTCCGACGCTCTCTACCGGCTTCATCGCATATTGGGTGACAACCATGTTGGAATCTTTGGCAATACAGACCGGAATGTGATCGGTGATCGGCCCTGCCGAGATGATGAGCCCCGCTGCATGAGTGCTCGTATTCCGGATCGATCCTTCCGCCTTCTTCGCCATCTCGAGGACGCGGCGGGCCTCCTCATCGCTTCCCATGAGCCTGCCCAGTTCAGGATCGATCTGGAACGCCTTTTCCAGCGTCATATTCGGATCTTCAGGAACTAAAGCGGCGATCTCATTCACTTTCGATAGAGGGACATTCAAGACGCGTCCCACATCGCGGATCGCCATCTTGGCCTTCATGGTCCCGAATGTGATGATTTGGGCTACTTTCTCCTTCCCATACTTAGACACAACATAATCGATTACCTCTTGCCGCCTGTCCATGCAGATATCGACGTCGATATCGGGATAGGAGATCCTCTCCGGATTGATGAATCTTTCAAAGAAGAGGTGGAACCTGAGAGGCTCGATATCGGTGATGCCGGCGAGATAGGAGATGATCGATCCGGCAGCCGAGCCTCTGCCAGGCCCCATCGGGATATTCCTCTTCTTGGCCCAGGAAATGAAGTCATAGACGATGAGCATGTAGTCGCACATTCCCTTCGATGTGAGAATCTCAAACTCATAGGCAAACCGTTCTTTTACGACCTGCATCGGATCCTGATCGGGATAGATCTTCCTTACGCCTTCCAGTTTTTCAGCATTGTAGCGGTTTTTCATCTCGCTTTGGCAAAGATCATAGAGGAATGTTTCTGCCGCTTTGAGCCTCTCCTCTTTGGCAAACGATTTTCCCATTAAAGTTGGGGGGATAAAAACCGGATAGTGTTTTGTTTTGAAATCGAGTTCGCATTTGCATTCTTCAGCAATCTGGACTGTCTGTTGAAGCGCATCTGGAAGATCGGCAAAGATTGCCTCCATTTGTGCAGGCGATTTGAAATAGAGTTCCCGAGTGGGCATCGTCTCCCGTTTCGGATTAGGGACCTTATCTTTCGGGTTTCCGTGGGAGTCCCTTTCCCAGATTTCACAAGGCTCCCCCGATTGGATATTCAGTAAGATTTCGTGTGCGCGCCAATCTTCTGGCTCTAAGTAGTGGATTTCGTTTGTCGCTACGAGAGGGACGCCCCATTTCTTGGAGAGCTCTACGAGCCTAATCCCCACTTTTTGCTGATCGGCCGCAAATTCCCGCATCCTCTGGGCAAGCCAATTTTCATCCCCTAATTGTTCTTCATTGAGCGGATGTCTTTGGATCTCAAAATAAAAATCTTTTCCGAATTGGCCGAGATACCATTCGATCTCTTCATCAAGCGTCTTTCCCTTTAAAATTTGGTAGGCAATAGGCCCGCTCAGGCAACCAGACAGGCAGATGAGTCCTTCTCTGTAGGCCGCAAGGACTTCTTTATCGATTCTCGGCTGATAGTAAAAACCATCCAAAAATCCGATCGATGTAAGCTTGCAGAGATTTTGGTATCCTTTCCGATCTTTTGCTAACAAAACAATGGGGAAGCCGTTGGGAATTCCCGGATTCCGTTTCTTTTCGCTTAAAGAGCCAGGCGCCATCCAGATCTCGCATCCGAGAATCGGTTTTACCCCAACTGCTTTACACGCTTTATAAAAATCGACCGCGCCATACAAGTTCCCTTCGTCGGTCAAAGCCAATGAAGAGATCCCAAATCCTTTCGCCTTCTCCGCTAAGGCAGAGACAGATGCGGTTGAATCGAGTATCGAATATTGAGAGTGTACGTTCAGCGGAATCCAAGCCATGGTGAAAAGTATATCTTGAAAGCCAAATAAATGGCAAAAGTTGGTACAATGATTCCGTTATGTCGCTCCGCCACTTAAGTTTAGTTTTGGTCGTCGTATTGGTTTGGGGGTTCAACTTTGTCGTCATTAAAGTGGGACTTCAGGAAATTCCTCCTCTTTTCATGGTTTTTTTGCGCTTTTTTTTCACAAGCATCCCAGCTGTTTTCTTTATTAAAAGACCCGCTGTTCCTCTTCATCTGATCCTCCAATATGGACTTATCTTATTCGCTCTTCAATTCTCCCTCCTTTTTTGGGGTCTGTCTGAAGGGCTCGCTCCAGGACTTGCCTCGATTCTTTTGCAGTTGCAAGCCTTTTTCACTATCCTCCTCGCCTTTTTTTATTTTGGAGAGAAGCCCAATCTGTGGCAGATCCTTGGAGGCCTTATCTCTTTTTCGGGGATCGGATTGGTGGGAATGAATTTGGGGGGAGATATCACGCTTCCCGGCTTGCTATTGGTCATTTCGGCTTCCTTTTTCTGGGGGTTTGGGAACATCCTCTCGAAAAAAATGGGAAAGATAAACATGCTCTCCCTCGTGATCTGGGGAAGTCTTGTCGCTTGGCCACCGATGCTGCTCGTTTCTTATTTTGTCGAAGGAGGCGATGCGATTGCCAATTGCCTGAAAAATTTCAGCTGGACTACCTTTGGAGCCGTCTTCTACATCGTCTTTCTGGCTACTTGGTTCGGCTTTGGCGTTTGGAACTGGTTGATCCAGCGCCATTCACTGACAATAGTGGCGCCATTCACCCTTCTCGTCCCGATTATTGGAATTTTGAGCTGTGTGCTTTGTTTAGATGAAGTTCTTTATACTTGGAAACTCTTGGCTGCAATCCTGATCATCAGCGGTCTTTGCATCAATGTGCTTGGCCCGCGTTTAGTAGTCCGTAAAACGGAATCGGTCTCTTAAGCTTTAACAGTTTTGGGTTCGAGGTCTTCTCTGGGATTGGTTTTCACATTCCAAAGAGGAACCAAGAGGATCGCGCCGATCAGGCCGCAGAAGAAGAGAGTGAATAGGTAGCTATCCCATCCCCACACCTTCATAATAGCGCCGAGAGGACCCCCTGCAGCAGCTGCGCCTAAATAGGCAAAACAACCTGCAAAGCCCGTTGCAGTCGCTGCCGCATTTTTATGGGAAAGTTCGGCTGCTGCCACCCCGATCAACATCTGAGGGCCAAAAATAAAGAAGCCGAAGAGGAATAAAAATATCGCATCGATGGGAGGCCACGGTATTTGGATCATCTTGAATGCAAAAATCAAGA
The DNA here is from genome assembly GCA_964477585.1 of uncultured bacterium. Lineage (GTDB taxonomy): Bacteria > Chlamydiota > Chlamydiia > Chlamydiales > SM23-39 > CAYZHU01. The sequence goes on along the minus strand of CAYZHU010000161.1, from coordinate 606 downwards.
ACAGGATGGCTACTGTGAAGAGAACATTGATCGGGTTCCGTTTCCCTTTAAAGACAATATCAGACATCCAGCCTGCAGCCAGACTTCCAAAAAATCCGCCTATCTCAAACCAACACACACATAGGCCTGATTCGAGATTGCTGTACCCTTTTACTTCTATGAGATAAAGCATACTCCAATCATTGACCGCTGTCCGGATCACATAGATAAAGAATTGTCCTAAAGCAAGGATCCAAATGAATTTATTTGACAGCACATATTTCCAAAGAATCTCTTTGGTTGAGAGATCCTTTTCCTTCCCCCATTTTCCCTTTTGATTCGAGTAGTCATCCCGATATTTTTCAATCGGTGGCAATCCGAGCGACTGGGGAGTATCCCGAAGGCGATTCATGATGAAAAAGCCGGCTAGGATGCAAATGATCCCGGGAGTATACATCGCATAGCGCCAACCAAAATATTCTGCGGCAGCGGCGACGATAATCGGGATGAGAGCCCCTCCGAGATTGTGAGAAGTATTCCAAACACTCCACCATCTTCCCCGTTCAGATTGGGAATACCAATGAGTTAAAAGTTTTGCGCAACCGGGCCATCCCCATCCCTGAAACC
>CAYZHU010000160.1:0-4052 GCA_964477585.1 uncultured bacterium | reverse complement strand
CTCACGACCCTCACGTTGGCAACGTGATGCTCTACCACTGAGCTACACCCGCACGATTGTAAGGGCAAGATTATAAATTTCCTTCGATTTTTAAGCAACCCCATTTGGGTACCGTACATTCGGTTTGCACAAATCCGTTCGAGACCGAACCGAGTCCCGGTTTTCCGAAAATGGCGAAATCAACGCAAAGACGCCAGGTCGCAAAGGCGCAAGAAAATAGACTAGGCAGTCAAGTTCTGTATATCTTTTTTTTTAAAATTATTTTTTTTGGTTGCGCTCGATAATAAAAATCGGTAAAAACAAATCTTCAGATCAAAGTAGAACCGAATCGGATATAAGCTATGTTGAATTTTCGGAAGTTAAGGCAAGATTTCTCCTCCGCAATCCTCAAAGAGGGAAGGCAGCTCTACGAAAAGAATAAGATCGTCTCGGCAAAAATCCTTCGGCTCGATACAGAAACGATCCGGTTCAGCAGCAAAATCCTCGGCAATTTTGACAACGCCTATGAAAGCGAAATTGAAGTAGACCGCTTCGAGTCGCAAGCGGTCCATACGAACTGCGATTGCCCAAGCCGGTTTGATTGCCAACACTTGGCCGCCCTGATTTTCTTTTTAGAAGAAAAAATCGATGCGCTCTTGATCGAATACTCAAAAGAATCCGATATCTCCAAAGATGAAGCGCTAGACACGGAAGAGAAAAAAGAGTTGATAGAGGCGATCAAAGAGGCGGAAACAAAAGAGGTGGTCAAGCAAGACGCCCGATACCAAAAGCAAGTTCTCGATGAATATGTCGCCTCTTCTGAGGTCCTTTCCCATTCCCCTTTCTTCCTGCCTCAAGAGGAGAGCTCGCTGGCTGAAGCTGAATTGGCGGTCATTTTCAATCCCCAAACCTTGACGCAAGGGGATAAAAAGGTGGAGTTCCAATTGGCGCTTCGCCTCCCTTTCCGCTCCAAACCTCTCCAAATTTCCCAATTGAAGGGATTTTTAGAGGCGGTCCGGTATGAAGAGCCCCTATTTGTCGGCGGCCGCAGGCTATTTTTCTCTTTAAAAAGTTTCGATGAGGCGGGGGGCTCGGTCCTTCAAATCGTCATGGACAATGCCCGGTTCCAGGAAAGCGCCCAAAATGAAAGGGCCGGCAGGATCGCCCAGCTCGACCCAGAGGTTTTCGGGGTGATGTTGGCCAGGACCCATGAAATTGCAAGCCGTCAGGCGGGGCCGCGCGGGTTCAAGGATTTGGATGAGGAGATGCCGATCCTCCCTTGTCTTTATTTAGGGACTTTGGAAACGCCTCTCCGCTATGCCCATTACCCAGTTACGTTCCGGTTTCAATTAGAATATATCGAACCTCCAGCTGCGAAAATACTTTTTAGGCCTAAATTGATCGTGGGAGAGACCGATCTCGATATAGAGGACACGACGCTGTTCGAGTGCGCCCATCCGGGAATGCTCTACCAAGATACCTATTACCGGTTCCAGGGCCATATTAAGAGAACCCACCTGGTCAACTTGGTCTCTATCCGGGAAATGACCGTACCCGAGCCGCTCTTCGGAACATTTGTTGAAAACGCCCTTCCCGAATTGAAGAGATTCGCTGAAATTTCGAATGGAGAGATCATAGAAAAATTTGTGACTCTTCCTTTCGCCGGGAAGCTGGGCGCCCGCTGCCAGCTCTCCTATCTCGATGGAGAATTGGAGGCGAGCCTCTCTTTTTCTTACGATGGACAAGAGGTCCCTTCCGTCTCATCAAAACTCAATTACGACATCATTAAATCTTTCGTTACAGAGCAGGGGATTTTGGCCCGCAACTTGGTCGAAGAGAGGCAGATCGTCGACGATCTGTTCCAAGACTTTTTATTCAACCCTCAAACCGGCGCCTATCTCGCCAAAACAGAGAAAAAAATCGTCGAATTCATGACGGGCGTCATTCCCCGCAACCAACATCGGGTCCAATTTGAATGTCCCCAAAACCTACTCGACCAATTCATCTACGACGAGACGACCTTCAAACTCAAGCTCGATGCGAGCGAAACGGTCGGCTATTACGAAATCGATCTCAAGGTCAACGGGGCCCTCAAAGGGGTCAAGCTCGAATTTCTCTGGGAATGTTTGGCTGCTAAACGGTCCTATCTCGAACTGGATGCGAAGAGAGTCAAAGACGCAAATAGCTCCCGGTTTTCCAAAATTTTGGTCCTCGATCTCGAACGCATTTCAAAATTGGTGCAGCTCTTCGATGAATTAGGGGTCAAGAAACTCGACGACCATAAAGAGCAGAAACCGCTCTGGAACTTGGCTACCATCGATCCTAAAGCGTTCGATGGCCTCCCTGTCGAGTTCAAGATGTCTGACCAGCTCTTGCAGATTCGGAGCCAGATGCTCGGAGAGGTGGCCCTCACGACATCCCCTATCCCAAAAGAGCTCCATGCAGAGCTTCGACCTTACCAGATAGAAGGGGTCCATTGGCTCGAGCGGCTCCGCCTCATGTATTTGAACGGGATCCTCGCCGACGATATGGGATTGGGAAAAACGGTCCAGGCGATTGCGGCCCTCACGCAAAATCACAACAAAAACAAAGGGGCCCGCTCCCTCATCGTCTGCCCCACATCGCTTCTCTACAATTGGAAAGAGGAGATCCATCGATTCAACCCGAAACTCCGCGCGATTGTGGTGGATGGGATTCCCAACCAGAGGAAAAAACTCCTCGGGAAGATCAGCGAATTCGATGTAGTCATCACATCCTATACATTGCTGCAAAAAGATATCGAGACCTATAGCCAAATTCCCTTAAGCTACGCCATCCTCGATGAAGCGCAGCATATCAAGAACCGGGGAACGCGCAATGCGAAATCGGTGAAGATGATCCAAGCGGCCCACCGGCTGATCTTGACCGGAACGCCGATCGAAAATTCGCTCGACGAACTCTGGAGCCTCATGGATTTCTTGATGCCGAGCTTCCTCAGCACCTACGACCGGTTCGTCGAAAAATATATCCGCGTGGCGGGCGCGCAGCATTCTGCCAATATCGAATATCTCAAGAAAAAAGTGTCCCCTTTCATTCTTCGCCGCATGAAGAGCGATGTATTGAAAGATCTCCCTCCTGTTTCCGAAATCGTCTACCACTGCCAGCTCTCCAATGTCCAGATGGAGCTTTACAAATCGTATGCCGCCTCGGCGCGCGATGAACTGGTCAAACTGGTCGAGCGGGATGGATTTGATAAAGTGCAGATCCACGTCCTTGCGACCCTGACCCGCCTCAAACAGATCTGCTGCCACCCAGCGATTTTTGCGAAGGAAAAAGCGGAATCGGGCGATTCGTCCAAATACGATATGCTCCTCGAGCTGCTCCAAGTCCTTGTCGAGAGCAAACACAAAACGGTCATCTTCAGCCAATACACCCGGATGCTTCAAATCATGCGGGAAGATTTTGAGCAGCGGGGGATCCAGTTCTCCTATCTCGACGGGACGACCAAGAACCGGCTTGAGATTGTGAAAGAGTTTAATGAAAACGAGAAGATCCCAGTCTTCCTCGTCTCTCTCAAAGCAGGCGGAACGGGGCTCAACCTCGTCGGCGCCGACACGGTCATCCATTACGACATGTGGTGGAACCCAGCGGTTGAGAACCAGGCGACCGACAGGGTGCACAGGATCGGACAAAAAAATTCGGTCTCTTCCTACAAATTGATCACGTTGAACACCATTGAGGAAAAGATTGTAGAAATGCAGCGGCGCAAAAAAGGATTGGTCAAGAAAGTTGTGAGCTGCGATGATGAGGCGATTGCTAAGTTGACCTGGGAAGATGTTTTAGAACTGTTGCAAACATAATTTATGGAAAATAACACTCTCGATAAAGCCTTAAAAACACTCCATGATCTAAAGTCGATCGTGAAGAAAAGATTGAACCGGTTGTCGGGGATTTTTTCTAGCGATATTGGGATCGACTTAGGAACGGCCAACACTCTCGTCTATGTGAGAGGAAAGGGGATCGTCCTAGCTGAGCCGTCGGTAGTAGCTGTCGACTCATTGACCAACGAAGTGTTAGCGGTCGGCCATAAGGCG
>CAYZHU010000159.1:0-4058 GCA_964477585.1 uncultured bacterium | reverse complement strand
TGGATTTTTCGACGACTCATTTCAATTCTGTGCCCCCTGCTACGTTATCCGGACTGAAGAGGGCTGGACCAAAACCCTTCAGCAGTTCGATCATGTGATCGGCTTAAAACACCTCGCCGCTTTTCACATCAATGATTCGGCAAAAGACTACGGCTCCCGCGTCGACCGGCATGCCCAACTGGGACAAGGAAAAATCGGCTTTGACTGTTTCCGGTTCTTGATGACCCATCCGAAGACGCGGCACTTGCCTAAATATTTGGAGACACCCGATGGACCTAGCGCTTGGAAGCATGAAATTGCCCTCCTCCGCCAATATGGAGAAGAATGAGACTATGAGAACAAAGTTAAAACAGATCCTCCACGCCCCAAACCCCTCCGAGCTGATCGGAAAAAAAGCGACCCTCTACGGCTGGGTCCGGACTATGCGGGACCAAAAGACCTTCGCCTTCATTGAGATCAATGATGGTTCTACTCTCGCCAACCTCCAGATCGTCGCCGATTCCTCGATCCCGAACTTTGCCGAAACGATCCAGAAACTCTCTACTGGAGCCTCCATTTCCGCAACTGGGGAACTCGTACAAAGCCCAGGAAAAAACCAAGCGCTGGAGCTCCGCGCATCGGAAATCGAAATTTTCGGCGTCTGCGATCCCGTTAAATATCCTCTTCAGAAAAAACGGCACACCTTTGAATTTTTGCGAACCATCGCCCATCTCCGCCCCCGGACGAACACGCAAGGTGCCGTCCTCCGCGTCCGAAACGCACTTGCCTTTGCCACCCACCTCTTTTTCCAGAAACGGGGCTTTGTCTATATCAATACTCCCCTCATCACCGGATCCGATGCGGAAGGGGGAGGAGAGATGTTCCGGGTCACAACCCTGAAAGAAGGGGAAAAAGATTCCTCAAAAGATTTCTTCGGCAAGCCCGCTTTTCTTACCGTGTCGGGACAGCTCGAAGGAGAAATCATGGCGCTCGCCCTCTCTGACATCTACACATTCGGTCCCACATTCCGCGCTGAAAACTCCAACACCTCACGCCACCTCGCTGAATTTTGGATGATCGAACCTGAGATGGCTTTCGCCGATCTGAAAGCCGACATGGAATGCGCCGAGAGCTACCTCAAGTTTTGCGTCCAATACGCGCTTGACAACTGCAAGGAGGACCTCGAATTCTTCGATAAATTCATCGAAAACGGCCTTATTGCCCGTCTTCAGAACGTCGTCTCCTCCCCGTTTGCCCACATCCCATACACACAAGCAATCGAAATCCTTAAAAAAGCCCCCAAGAAATTTGAGTTCCCCGTCGCTTGGGGCACTGACCTGCAATCGGAACATGAGCGCTACCTCGCGGAAGAATATGCAAAGCGCCCCACCATCGTGACCGACTATCCCGCTCAGATCAAAGCTTTCTACATGAGGACCAACCCCGATGGAAAAACCGTCGCGGCGATGGACATCCTCGTCCCCAAGATTGGAGAGATCATCGGCGGCTCGCAAAGAGAAGAGCGGCTCGACATCTTGGAGAAAAAGATCGCCGATTTCGGCCTCCATAGGGACGATTACTGGTGGTATCTCGAACTGCGCGAATATGGCTCAGTACCCCACGCAGGCTTCGGTCTCGGTTTCGAGCGTCTCGTCCTCTTTGCAACCGGCATGGAGAACATCCGAGACGTAATCCCTTTCCCTAGATTCCCTGGACACGCGGAGTTTTAATTATGACACAACCAGCTGGCTTTCAAAGAGAGCGCAAACTATATTGTATTTATTTAGAATCGCTTGAAAAATTCTCGACAATTTCTGTTAAAATTCAAGCAGCCCTTGCACCTGCGGTTGCTACACTGAGATCGATGCTTCAATCAGGAATGCCCAAAAACAGAGACGACCTAAATACGCTTGCCAACCTTCTTCCCACCTTTTCAACCACAGGTTGCCAAGCTACGCCAGAAGAAGAGGCAGAGATAAAGCGGATCCATGATCTCTATCAAGACAAGTTCAATGCTGCAGTTGCTCCACAAAGATCCTTCCCTCGTTCTTTAGGCGGTAGAGGCGCGCTAGGTGGATCACCTGCTGCCAAATAAGGGAGTAGCACCTTTGCAAACCATCGGCTTGCGCTTTTCTCCTCTGCTCGATTTTATGATTGACCTGCTCGATATTCCATAAAGCGGCCGAACAGCCTACCTCTGGATCGACATTGCGGGGGACGCTCAAATCGAAGATGAGCGATTTTCCCTTCCCTGTGATTAGATAGCCGTCCGATTTACTCGCACAGACGATGAGATCGAAAGAGGGCCACTCTTGGAGGATGGAGCGATCGGTTACAAAAGCTTCTTTCATCGGGACTGGATTTTTGGTGCTGAGCGTTAGATTGCGCGCTCCCTTAGCGATGAGAAAAGAGAGGAACCCTCGGTTGATCTTCGAATTGCCTACAAGCAAAATTCTTTTCTGTTTGAGAGAACCGAGCGCCTCTTCTCCAATTTGCCAAAGAGTCCCATATAAATTGGGACTTCCCCTCTCTAGCTCTAGTTGATTGCGCACCTCTTTTCCTACTTTCAACCCCTTTTGGAAAATGTAATGGAGACAGCCAGGAAGCTCAGCTACATCGCACGATCGTTGATACGCCACTTTCACCTGCCGCTGGATCTCTGTTTCAGCAATGATCGCGCTATCGAGTCCCGCTGTCACTCTACAGAGATGGGCAAAACAATCGATGCCGAAATACGAATAGAGCCTCTCGGCAAAGGGAACCTCAATTTGACCACGAAGGAGAGAGAGAAGATCGCTATGGGCAGCTGCTAAATCGTCCGAACTAAAATAGATTTCGGTCCGATTGCAGGTCGAAAGAAGGACTGTAGGGTGGTGGAAAAAAAGGCCCCGCTCGTCGGCAAAGCTCTCAGTCCCACGGGCAATCGCCTCCCGAAGACCCAAATCGGCAGTCTTATGATTGATCCCAATCACACCCACCCGCAGCAAACATGGACGACTCAAATGAAACATCGGTATCACAATATCGCGCGTAAAGAGAAAATTTCAATAACGACATGATTTTGCCTCCATGATAAGATGAGTTTTTTGTGGAGATCATGCTATGTCAGTTCCGAGTCTACCCGATGTCCCTGGAAGCGGCGGGGGCAGCTACCGCGCTCAATACAATGTGTCGCCTGAATTTAGAAAATTTTGGGAAACCCTCTTCAAAGGGTACCCGCTTTCCGATAAACAGCTATCCCAAATGACCGACACGTTTGTAAAGACCGTCTGGGACCAGATGAATCACTGCCTACAGCACCAGCTACAGGTGATGAAGGAGCTGGAATCGCGTCAAAAAGAAGACGATAATGGCTGATAATCAATAACTTAAGTTAAATTGACAAGTATACCAAAAACATGATATAATTAATTTGTAATAATAGGGGTTAATTATGTCAATTCCATCAATTAATAGCCACTTACCAGAATACATTAAAATAGGCTGGCAAGGGGTCCAAGAACAAATGAACCAAGATAACGATGCCGATTCTCAGGCCAAACAGATAGACCAAGATATTCAATCTCGAAATACTTGAATTCTACGCCCCTCTAAGCTACGATAATGCCCATGTCGTTATCGGTCTTAGAAGAGGTAGATTTTCTCATTGTATCCGAGGAGGAAGAATCTCTTCGGATCGATAAGCTATTAGCAGACCGTTTTCCGAACCACTCCCGGACCTATTTCCAACACCTGATCGATCAAGGCTTTGTGCTTCTCAACGGCGAAAGGGTCAAAAAAAGGGTCCAAGCCGAGGAGGGGGATGAGATTGAAGTCTGTTTCCAAGCCACACCCGAGGCCTCTTTAGAACCTGAGGCGATCCCTTTAGAAATCCTCTTTGAAGATGAGCATATCCTCGCCATCAACAAACCTCCCGGAATGGTAGTCCACCCGGCTCCTGGCCACTGGTCAGGGACCTTCGTAAATGCCCTTTTGGCCCATTGCCAAGGGCGAGCCCCAGGAGATGACCCTCTAAGGCCCGGAATCGTCCATAGGCTCGATAAAGAGACTACTGGGATCTTGATTGCTGCCAAGACCCT
>CAYZHU010000158.1:0-4089 GCA_964477585.1 uncultured bacterium | reverse complement strand
CAATCTGTGAGGGGCTGGGGAGAAATCGCACCTCTTCCAGGTTTTAGTGGGGAAAGCTTCGAGGAGGCAAAAAGAGAAATTCTCTCTGTATTGCGCGATGGAATTGCGCCAGCGCTCCCCTCAGTGAGGTGGGGGCTTGCCTGTGCAAAAGAGCCTTTTCCCCTAACGCCAATTAAGATCCCTCTTTGCGCATTGGGCCCAAGGGAAGACTTCCCCACCGTTAAGATCAAACTGGGCCATCTTCCGATTCATGAGGCGATCTCTTTAGTGAAACGCCTCCTGCCCCATCATCGCCTCCGGCTCGACTGCAACCGCGCTTGGACACTCGAGCAAGCCTTAGAATTCGCTAGATCTTTTTCTCCAGACGATTTTGAATATCTCGAAGAGCCTGTGAAATTTCTAACCGACCTCATCCGATTTTCTGAACTTACCCATTTTCCAATTGCCCTTGACGAATCGATTGGAACCGATTGGAATGAAATCCCCTCTCTTAAAGCGATCGTTGTAAAACCGACTATCGTCGGCTCCATTCCATCCGTCCCTCCGCATCTAAAATTGATCCTCAGCTCCTCTTACGAAACGGGAATCGGCCTACTCCATATCGCCCGCTGCCAGCAATCGGATCATCCGATCGGCTTAGATACTTACAGAGCTTTTTCTAGCGATCTCCTCGCAACTCCTATTCAGTGTGAAAAAGGCTATTTTTCTTGGACTTCCGCATCAAAAAACTGGATCAACTTGGATCTTTTATGCCCAATTGCCCTTTAAAAGAAGCGGCCCAAGACACGCCGGATCTGCTTGCAGTCATCTCGAAAGATAGAAACCTTACATTTCGAGAACTCGATCAAGAGGCAGATCGGATGGAAATTCCCCCAGCCACCGTGATCCCGATCGCTGAACCTTTGAGCTGGCGCACAATAGCTCTTTTTTTTGGAGCCTGGAGAAAAGGCTCTTCGGTTTGCCCTCTCAATCTCCGCCTTCCTAAAGAAAAACTCGAACAGCAAATGGCGGCTTGCAAGTCTCTTTCTCCTGAATATCCTCTCTATCTCTATACGTCTGGATCTACTGGAATCCCAAAACTTGCCTGTTTTTCTCTCTCCAATTTCATTGAGTCGGCAATTCCCGCTATCGAAGCGCTCGATCTTCGCCCAAATGACCAGTGGCTCCTTTCTCTCCCCATCTTCCATGTGGGCGGGATCGGCATCTTATTCCGCTGCATCCTCGCAAGAGCTGTTATTGCCATCGACTCCACTCCCGATATCACTCATCTTTCCTACGTCCCCGCCCAGCTCTATCGATCGTCCCCTGTTTATAAAAAACTCCGCTGTCTCATGTTAGGCGGCGCCTCGATCGCATCCTATCCCCCAAAACTTCCTGTCTACATGACCTACGGCCTCACCGAAATGAGCTCTCTCGTCTGCGTTAGGCATCACCCTCCTCTTCTGAATGGACACTACTATCTCGGCCATTCGCTCAAAGGGAGGGAAATCAAAATAGGATCCGATGGAGAAATTTGGGTCCGCGGTTCCTGTAGATTCCAAGGTTATTGGGAAAATGGGAAAATGGTTTCCTCTGCAGATTGGTTCCCAACTAAAGATCTGGGTCATTACGATCCAAAAGAAGGGCTCGCAATCATCGGCCGGAAAGATTGGCAGTTCATTTCGGGAGGAGAAAATATCCAGCCCGAAGAGATTGAACGGGAACTCATCGCGCTTCCTCAAGTCTCTGAAGCGGTAGTGATCCCGATTGCCGATCCTGAATTTGGGATGAGGCCTGTTGCCGTTGTGAAAAGCCACTCCTCATTTTCTCTTAAGGAAATGCAAGAAGCTTTGAAACCCAAATTGCCCAAATACAAAATCCCGATCAAACTCTACCTCGTCGACGAGATCCCCAAGACAGGACTTAAAATTGACCGAACTGCTTTAGTCCGATTTATTTCTTCGCAAGATATTAATAATAAATGATTTACAAACACATCTGGGCAAAAAAAAGGGGGTTATCTATAATCCGCTTCCTTTAGCCAGTGATAGAAGATGACTGTACAAACGCACCCTCTTCGACGGATCTTTGCCCGATTTTTTCCTAGAAAAAATTCTATTTCACTTCCGCCGATTGAACCGACTCTTCTATCTGATGAAGAAAGAAAAGATTTAGCGCTCAGCTACCTCTCTCGGGGAGAAACTGCCCTCTTAGAAGGGAACTTGAATGCCCTTTCTTTCTTCGAAGCCGCCTCGCAGCTCGACCCCCAAAATCCGCAGATCTGGTACCGGCAAGGGCTCGCCTTTTTTGAATATGGCTCGGAAGAAGGGAAAGAAAAATCTCTTCTGATTGCTGGAAAAAATTTTAAATTTGCCACTCAGCTGAACCCAAACTATTTTGATGCATGGCTCGCTTGGGGAAATGTCCTCTTGCAATTGGGAAAATTCCATGAAGAGCACCATTTCCATTTAGAGGCCAAGGAAAAGTATCAAAAAGCTTTAGAAATCTCCTCAGATCAACCCAAAGAATCCCTTGCAGAACTCTATTGGGATTTAGGGCTTGTTTGGAGTGAAATTGCCCAACATTCTGGGGAAGCGCTCGATGTCCGTCTTGCGATCGACTCGCTTGAAAATTCAAAAAAACACCAAGAAAACCCAGCCCCCGAATTTTGGAACGACTGTGGAAAAGCCTATTTAGAAATGGGTCTCCTCGTCAACGATTCACGCCTCTATCTTCAATCGATTGAACATCTCACCCGCGCAGTCCATGCTTCGCCCCAATATTTTGATGGATGGATGTCCTTAGCGGAAGCCTATTCCCAGCTCTACATCAATTCGATGGATGAGCGGTATGTGCTCCGAGCCTCAGAGGCCTTTGCCAATGCGGCTAAAATGTCTCCGCGCGACTCAGAAGTTTGGCTTGCTTGGGGACAATTGCTCGGGGAATCGGGAAGATTGAACCGCGACGCAAAACTGCTTCGGCTCAGCGTCGAAAAATGCGCCCGGGCAGCGACTCTCAATTCGGCCGATCTTTTCATCATTAGCCAATGGGTCGAATCGCTATCGCTTCTAGGATCGTTAACGAATCGTCTCGATCTCCTCATCGAAGCAGAAGCAAAAATCCTCAAGGCAACGGACCAATATCCAGATGATCCCGATCTTTGGCATGCATACGGGATCTGCCTACTCTCTTTTGGCCGCTATTATGAAGATCCCGAGTATTTTGAAATGGCCATAGAAAAACTCCAACTGGGGCTTTCTGTAGATCGGACCGACCCTGAGCTTTGGCATGCTCTTGGTTTAGTTCATAGACATTATGCCGAGCTGATTGAAGATCAAGATCTGATTGAGCGGTCCGCCCGTTTTTTAACCAAGGCAATGGACCTAAAGCCGTCTTGCCCCTCTCTGGTCTTCAACACGGCAACGACCCTTCTGGTCTATAGCGAGATGTTCGATGAAACCTCCTCGTTAGAGCAGTCTCTATCTCTTTTTGAGATGCTCCTTCAAAGCCATAAGAATGGGATCCTCCATCATCCTGAATGGCTCTTTGAATATGCGAACGCTCTCGAATGGCATGGCGATATTTATGATGAAGATACATCCTATTCCCGCGCTGTCGAAATTTATTCCCATGTCCTTCTCATAGATCCCGATTTTGCTTCTATTCATCAGCGGATAGCCCACTGCTACAACCAGCTAGGCCACATCTCGCACGAGCCTGAATTTTACAAAAAAGCGATCCATTTCTATCGATTAGCAAACCGGCAAGATGATGAGAACGACGCCATTTGGCTCAATTGGGGCATATGTCTGATCCATCTCGCCCACCATACCCTTGACACCGACTTTATGTCGCAGCTCTACCATGATGCCGAGCAAAAAATCATCCGGGCGGGCCGTCTAGGAAATGGAGCAGCCCATTACAATCTCGCCTGTCTCTATTCGATCCTTGATCGTTATTCAGAAGCTATGGAGCTGATCCAAAAATCGCTCGAGTCAAAAACGCTCCCCTCATACGAAGAGCTTCTTGAAGATGAGTGGCTTGACAATCTCCGTTCCACTGAGCCGTTTGCTCAATTTCTCGTCCATCTAGACGACAAGCTTCACCAGA
>CAYZHU010000157.1:0-4103 GCA_964477585.1 uncultured bacterium | reverse complement strand
GGGAGAGTAAACTTTAGAGAGGGCAACATAGGTGTTTGCAAGAGAGGCGTGCACTTCGAGATCGGTCGGAGTAGCTCGGATCTGTTTGAGATGCTCTTCGGCTGCCGATTGGAGGAGGATCAGCTTCATTTTGAAGACATCTCCCCAGTAGCAATAGGCAGAAAAACGGGAAATGATTTTAGAAATCGATTGGTGAGGAACAGGGATTTTATAAAAATTCCATTCAAAATCATCGAGATAAGCAGAGAGCTTGGATAGGGCTTCTGCAAGAGAAAGATGGTGTTGCGATTCTCCAGGTGGAAGAGGGAGGATTTGACGGCAAGATTGGACAAACTGATCGCGGAGTTGGATTAGCTGCTCTGGCTTTTTCGCTTGGAAGTAGAATAGGAGAACGAAATAGGAAAAAAATGTGAGGAAGAGGCCGCCGAGAGCAAATGCGAGGATGGAAGAGTGGCTCAGGAAAGGGAGAAAGATAGAGAAGAGAAGAAGCTCTGTCGCGAAGATAAAGGAAGATACGAGGTTGAATGTGACAAAGGAGTGGGTGATACGACGGAATGTTTTCAAAATGGAGCGATAAAATTGAGGGAGATTGTGCTGGAAGAGCGCGTCGTCGAAATCTCGTTCGTTTTCTAATTGCGTGGACATAGTGGATCTTGATAGTACTGTTGACCTATACCGTGTAAGCTCTTTCCGGTTTTTTATCAACAATTTTTCATTGCCCCGTTTCGATCATATAGTTCAAAACTCTCGAACTGACTCCAGTATCTCGCATCCTGCGGATTTGCGCTTGGCTTAAGGTGTAATGGCTGTCTGTGTCGCGGATGTAGTGCATGATCGTATCGTCATTGACTCCTCCTTGGCTGAGCTTGATGATGTCGTTGAGAGTCAGCGGCTCTCCCCGATCCATCCTATCGACGGTGCGCGGGCTGGTTCTTTCCATTACCTTTCGATCTTGCACATCGAGGGCTGCCCCAATGAGGGTCCCCGCGATGATTCCTGAGGCAGCTCCGATCAATCCTCCAGGCCCTCCTCTGGCAGCTCCGCCTACTCCTCCTCCTACAGCAAGTCCTGAAATGGCTCCAATCCCAGCATTTGTCGCACAGGCTGAAAGACTTAAAAATAATAGAGGAGCTAAAATGATTCGAATGCTTTCCATAACTCCACCTCCTAGTCTGTTAATTAGACTAGTGGTGCAAAAAAGTCGAGAATTCAATCTTTTATGGGGCTGCTTATTTCTGGACGTGGATGAAAAATGTAGAGCAAAAGAATGGGGACGAGAAAAAGAAAGAGCGGATTGATTGGGAAAAAATAACAGAGAACCAGGCCCATTCCCCATAGCGCGCTTTGAAGAGAAAATGACCGACCGACAAATTCGCTAGGAGCGATCTCTCCGATCATCCAGACATAGATTGTCATCATGATTGCGATAGGTAATGAGGAAAGAAGTAGTGTAAGGGGAGCTAGGATTGGCAGGAGAAGAATAAGAAAGTTGAGGAGGATCAAGAAGAGGAGGGTAGATTGAAGGATTTTTTTGGGGGTATATTTTTCCATCAATCGGGGAATTGTCCAGTAGCTGGAGGCAAATAAGAGGCAGAAGCAGGCATAGAGCGCAAGGAGCCCTGTATCTCCAAGAAGAGCGTAGCTTAGAGAGGACGATTCTCCGAAGAGTAGGGTTGAGCAAGAGATCGAGAGGAAATAGAGGAGGTAGAGTTTCATTATTTGAGGTTCTTTGATGACTTTTCTAAATCCTCGGAAAACTTTTATCCAAGAGCCTTTCCAAGAATGGGACTGGGGCAGCGTCTCTGGAAAATTGGTCACAATGATAAAGAGGACGAAAAGAGAAATCCCTGCGGCAAGCAGATAGTTGATTTCAGGGATCGGAACGGGTTCTATGTAAGGAGTTCGATAGGTCGTTACAACATAGAAAAATGTGGACATCAGAATGGCGTTTACAATTTGAATGAGCGTATATCCCCGAATTCGATCTTTGGAGCTGTCGAATATATCGACAATTGCAGAGGAACTGATGGAAGAAAAAGAACCTGAGAAACCGTCGAGAAATCGGCCGAGATAGTAGACAAATAGAGAGGTAATCTCATATCCGAGAGCGCAAATTAAAAAACTAAAGAAGCGGATAATCTGGATTGCGATCAATGCCTTCCGCCTCCCAAAAAAGTCTGAAACAGCGCCAAAGTATGGGGTAATGAGAATGAGCCCGACATAGTAGATAAGAAGAGAGGATGTAATGAGACGGAAATGAAAACCTTCTTGGAAATGGGCAAACAGAAGCAAGAAGGTTGGAACGATGAGGAAGAACTCAATCGTCTGAAATAAATACCCTATGAAAAGAATCGTCAGTGGAGAAAAGGAACAGTAAAAGGTTCTTTTTTCCAATAGACGATAACTCTATTTTTCGATTGTCGAGGGCTCTTCTCTAAAACGGTATCCAACACCTCGAACTGTTTCAATCCAATCAAAGGTTGGGCCTAGTTTTTTTCTAAGAGAGGCGATATGGACATCGATATTTCGATCTACAATGAAGGCATCGTCGTTATTGATATCGTCGAGAAGTTGGTTTCGGGTGAGTACTTTTCCTCGGTTGGAGATAAGGCGGCGTAAGATTCCAAATTCTGAAAGGGTGAGAGGGATGATTTTTTCCCCTTTGCGCAAAATATAACGGTCGATATCGAGATTGAATTCACTGAATTTGACTGTTTTTACCGATTTTTCCGGCTCTTTTCCTCGGCGGAGAATTGCCTTGATTCGGGAAAAAAGTACTTTTGGGGAGAACGGTTTTGGCACATAATCATCAGCGCCAAGTTCAAGACCGAGTACAACGTCGAGTTCTTCCCCTTTAGCAGAAAGGATGATCACTGGAATATTTTTCAATTCGGTATTTCCTTTCATTTTCCGGCAAACGTCCAATCCATTTTCTCCTGGAAGCATGATATCCAGGATAACTAAATCGGGTTTTTCCCTTTCAATTGCGCGATATCCATTGATCCCATCGACTTCTACATGAAGTTTATAACCAGAAAGTTCTGCTTGAAGTTTGATTAGCGCAGCGATATCTTCTTCGTCTTCGATCAATAGAATTCGTTTTTTTTGAGTCATTTCGTTACCTCATAGGAAATACGGGCGATCATTAAAAGAATTTCATAAATTCTTATTTTTTTTCAATCGTTTTTTGAAGCACTTGCTCAATTGAAGATCCAAAAAATATTTTACCGAGGTGTTTGAATTTTTCTGGATCGTCTGTAGAGAAAAACTCGTAAGTGGGTTTCTCTAAGCTAGGATTCAATAGATTGAGAGATTTTAAAGTGTCTAGAGCCTGTTGTGCGCTTTCGGCGGCAGGTTCGATGAGCTGCACCCTGGGGCCTAAAATTTTTTGCAAGGTGGAACGGATCAGGGGGTAATGGGTACAGCCGAGTAGGGCTACATCGATCTTATCTTTCAAATCTTTCAAATATTCTTGTGCGATCCAATTGGCAGCGGGAGTATCGAAAAACCCCTCTTCGATTAGGGGGACGAAAAGGGGACATGCAACTGCGTGAAGTTCCATGTTCGGGAGATGTTCCTGGATCAGCGATTGGTAGATGCCTGAGGAAATGGTGCTTGCAGTCGCTAGAACGGCTACCTTATTGGTTCGAGTCGTTTTTCGAAGGAGTTCAAAACCTGGCTGGATCATACCTAATACAGGGACCGATACGTTTTCTTGTACTTCTCTCAATGCATGGGAGCAGGCTGTATGGCAGGCGATGATGAGAAGTTTACAATTTTTTTCCACAAGGAATTGGGTATTTTCCAAAGCGTAGCGCAGAATGGTTTGAGGCGATTTATTTCCGTAAGGTAAATGGGCTGTATCGCCCAAGTAGACGATATTTTCATGAGGAAGGAGTCGGACGACTTCCCGCATAACGGTTAATCCGCCAAAACCTGAATCAAATATTCCTATCGACCGATGCACGATTTATTCTTGAGGGATTTTTAATTCTTGGCCTACGACGATCAGATCTTGATCTAGGCCGTTTAGCTTTTTGATCTTTTCTACAACAGTTTTATGTGCCCGTGCGATTTTTTCAAAGATCGGAATATCGTCGTGT
>CAYZHU010000156.1:0-4159 GCA_964477585.1 uncultured bacterium | reverse complement strand
TTTCAGATCTGGTAGCTCCATTTCGCTTCATGTCTGACAAGAGCGGCATGAGGAGCCTCGACCCCTTTTTCTGGCGCAAGGGCCTCTTTTCGGAAAATGGAGGAATAGGCAGCTGTCTTCCCTGCGCTATTTTCTGTCCAAGCAGTAGCGAACGGGAGATTTTTCCCATCTTCTGGATGGACTAGGATCAGATGGCGTGTCGTCTCCACTGCATGGTCTACAGGGGAATTGGCGACTACGAGGGCCGATCCTTGATATCCCACATCTTCAGCCGCAATATGCCAAAAACTATCGGAAGCGCGCATAGCGCGGTAATAGGCATCGGTGCGGGTAAGAATCGCAAGAGCCGACATCACTTCAGGCTCGAGCGGCGCAGGAAACTGAGAGGTTAATTGCGATTTCACATACGATTCGATGTCGATATCGTTGATCACATTGATCTGGCCAGAAATGCCATAAATCGCGACGGCTCCATTGTATTGGATTCCATTGATGAAGATCGAGGTGTCGGAGGAGCGGGGTTTGATGTACATCTGATGGATGCCTGGGAATTCTTCGCCCCATTTCAATCCATTTTCCAGTTCCCGGATCATGAATCGTTTTCCCAGCAGCCCAGAGGCGACTCGGGTCCCATCATGAGGGTTGAAAATATAGTAAGGACCTTTCACTTCAAGCAGCACTTCGCTCGCATCTTTGACGAGCAGGACTTGAACGTTGCGGGGAGCCATCGGCTCTGCAATCCTGAGATCAGCAAAGGACTCTTGTTCTTGCGAGGTGAGTTGGGAAAAGGCACTGCTGACAATCGCAGCGGCGAACAGCCATTTCATAATTTTGACTCCGGTAAATTTTTGGGTTTTCTCCCTAAATGTTCATAAGCTAAAGCAGTGGCTTCTCTTCCGCGGGGGCCCCGTTTGACCATCCCTTGTAAAATAAGGAATGGCTCGTAGACTTCTTCGACGGTATGAGGTTCTTCTCCCACTGCAGCCGCCAAATTATTGAGGCCAACTGGGCCCCCTTCGTGATGATCAATGATAACGGTTAGGATTTTTTTGTCCATCTCATCTAGACCTTTTTCATCGATCGAGAGCATTTCCAGCGCTTTTTTTGCGAGAGGGAGATCGATATTTTTTTGTTTCTGAATTTGTGCAAAATCTCGGACCCACCTGAGTAGATTATTGGCAATCCGCGGGGTTCCGCGGGACCGTCTGGCAATTTCAAGGGAGGCCTCGTCTGAGATTTTGATATTCAAAAGAGATCCTGTCCGGTTCACGATTTTCATGAGGGTGGGAGGATCGTAATAGTCGAGCCTAAGAGAGATCAGAAATCGGCTCCTCATCGGCGCGCTCAAAAGCCCCGAACGGGTTGTAGCTCCGACAAGAGTAAATGGGTTGAGTTTGACCTGGACCGACCTTGCATTGGGTCCCGAATCGATCAAAAGATCGAGAGAGAAATCCTCCATCGCGGAATAGAGATATTCTTCAGCTGTTTTCGAGAGGCGGTGGATCTCGTCGATGAAGAGGATGTCCCCCTGTTTGAGATTCGTGAGAAGCCCTGCGAGATCCCCTGGTTTTTCGATGGCGGGACCTGATGTGACAGTGAGCTGGGTGCTCATCGATTTGGAGATGATATGGGCGAGTGTCGTCTTGCCAAGGCCGGGCGGTCCTGAAAAGAGGCAATGTCCGAGAGCTTCTTTTCTGCTTTTAGCCGCTTCCAAATAGATCTCGAGCCGAGTCCGGACAGCCGGCTGTCCCACAAATTCAGACAAACTTTGCGGTCTTAACGGCACCTCAAATGGAACGTCTGGCTGCGTCCAAGAAGACTCTATAAATGGTTCAGCAGGCATACACAAAAATGTAGCAAGAAAACCAATTGAAAAGCTATATCTATTACTGGCAGAGGTGAAAAAAATGACGCTACAATCCGATCGATGGATCAAAAAAATGGCGCTCGAAAAAAAGATGATCGAGCCATTTGCCGACAATCAAGTTCGGGAACACAATGGGCAGAAACTCGTTAGTTTCGGTCTCTCTAGCTACGGCTATGATTTGCGCGTAGCGCAAGAATTCAAAGTCTTTACCAATGTCTACAATTCGATTGTCGACCCCAAAAATTTCCGGGCCGATGCTTTTGTCGATATAAAGGGGGAGACCTGCATTATCCCGCCCAATTCGTTTGCCTTAGCCAAGAGTGTCGAATATTTCCGGATCCCGAGAAATGTGCTCACACTCTGTATCGGAAAATCTACTTATGCCCGATGCGGCATCATCGTCAATGTCACCCCTTTCGAGCCTGAATGGGAAGGGTATGTGACGCTTGAAATTTCGAATACAACTCCTCTTCCGGCAAAGATTTACGCCGGCGAAGGTTTGGCCCAAGTCCTTTTCTTTGTCGCAGCCGAAACTTGTGAGATTTCGTATGCCGACCGGAAAGGGAAATACATGAAGCAGATGGAAATTACATATCCTACGATTTAATCATCGACGAAAAAAGAATTTTTGCATAATAAGTTTACTTGAGGGGATCATGTCAGGAAGGGGCGTTAGTTTGCGAGGGTTTTGGTGGGTAATAGCCTTCTGTTCAGCGACGTTGCTTATCTATCAACATTCACTGAAAGAGAAGAAATGCGCCCTGAGAGAATTCGAATTCCGGTTGGAAGAGATGGAAAAGGAGAGAATTCTCGCCCTCGCTGAAAAAGATGAGCTTACCGCCCGCATCTCTTCGCAAGACGATCCTGCTTGGATCGAACTGATCCTGATGCGCGATTTGGGGGTTGTTCCTGAAGGGTTCTTAAAAGTGCATTTCCGGAAATGATCCTCACCCTAACTGTTTACCTCATCTTGCTCATTTTACTTTCCGCTTTCTTATCCGGTTCTGAAACGGCCTTTTTTTCCCTTTCGCCCTTGACGATCAAGTCGTATCGAAATTCTCAAGATCCCCGCTTAGGCTTAATTGCGCGGATGATGGAAAGGCCGCGAGATCTCTTGGTGACGATCTTGATTCTGAATATTTTAGCCAATATCTTGATCCAGAATACCGTTTCGTCTCTTTTTGAGTCGGTCTCCTCTTGGGGGCTCAAAATCGGCCTTCCTTTGGCCTTGACCCTCATTTTTGGGGAAGTCCTTCCCAAATCCCTTTCCCTCCCTTACAACACTTTAATCGCCTACAGACATGCGCCTTCGCTAGACCGGATGACCCGCTTTCTTAAATGGATCCGGGAGCCGCTCACGAAAGGTACGAGTTGGATTTCCCGTCTTCTTTTCATGTTTTTACGAGAAGAAAAGGAAATTTCCGCAGATGAACTCCGTCACGTTTTAAAGACATCCGAGGAGACGGGCATTCTTCTGCCGCAAGAGTGCGATTTGATCGGAGGGACGCTCGATTTGCAAGGATCGCTTGTGAAAGAGAGGATCCGCCCGAGAGAAGAGATTATCGCATACGATATCCAAACCCCGCTTAGCCAGCTCACCCACCTGTTCGTTGATCTAGAGACGACCCGGGTCCCTATCTTTGATAAATCAATTGAAAACATCCTCGGGATCTTGAACACGCGCCGTTACTTTCTCTATAAAGGACAAATCGAAAAGCCCTCAGATCTGATCCCGATCTTGAAAAAGCCCTATTATGTCCCAGAGACAATCCGGTGCTGGACTTTGCTTCGGAATATGCGGGAAAGAGGAGAGAGCCTTGCAATCGTAGTAGATGAATATGGATCCATTTCTGGACTCGTTACCCAGGAGGACCTCATCGAAGCTGTGATTGGGGAAATCAAAGACCGGCGCGATACGAAAAGTCTCTACACCCGCTCCGGCGAAGATGTGATCATCGCGAGCGGGAAATTGGAGCTCTCTGAATTCAAAGAAATCTTCGATATTCCCTTAAAATCGGAAGAAAATATCGTCACTCTTGGAGGATGGCTCATCGAACAATTGGGAGATATCCCCGTAACCGGAACAAAGTATGCAACCGATGATTTTCTTTTTTATGTTCTCGCAGCAGAGCCGAACCGGATCAGGCGTATCTATGTGAGACGGTTGAAACCGGAGAGGAATAAATGAGCACTTATCTTACTTTAGCCCTCCTTTCGGTTGCGATTCAAGGCTTATTCGCACTTTTTGAGATGGCATCGGTTTCCTTCAATAAAGTGCGGCTCCAATAAGAA
>CAYZHU010000155.1:0-4168 GCA_964477585.1 uncultured bacterium | reverse complement strand
AAAAGCTCTTCGCCAGGTACAGAATGCAAATCTTACTCGTCAGCGATGCTAACATTCTCATCGATATTGAAGACGGCAACTTGCCCCCCGTTAAGAAAATTTAAGTTTGAAAAATATTTTACTATTTTTGATCTAACTAAAAACCAATTACTTAAGATTTGATTATGCTCAAAACTGACAAATGTCGATTTTGAGCATCTTGAGTTGACGTAATCATGATGCTCATTTAATATAGCCTATATGAAACCATTTGTCGGAAGAGATAACGAGTTACGAAGACTGAAAGACCTGTCCAAATCGGGTCGAGCCTGCCTTGCCGTCATTAAGGGGCGGCGCCGGATAGGGAAGAGCCGTCTTGCCGAAGAATTCGGAAAAGATAAAGTTTTCTTGCCCTTTAGTGGGCTGGCTCCAGTTAAGGGAGTGACTGCGCAGACTCAACGCAATGCCTTTGCACGCGAGTTGACGACTTTATTTCATATTCCTTCCTTCACTTTTACTGACTGGAGCGATGGCTTTGCCCACCTATCAAGGCACCTTACAAAAAAGCCCACTGTCATTCTCTTTGACGAGATTTCGTGGATGGCTTCAAAAGATCCAACATTTATTTCTAAACTGAAGGTTTGGTGGGATCTTGTCTTGCAGAACCATCCATCCGTCACTCTTATTTTATGCGGCTCTATTTCGACCTGGATCGATAAAAATATCATCAACAGCACAGCTTTTTTTGGAAGAGTCTCTCTCTATCTGGAGTTGGTAGAGTTATCTATTCCACAATGCAGAGAACTATTGAAGATTCAAGGTTTCAAAGGATCAGATCTCGACTTTTTTAAGATTCTCAGCGTGACTGGGGGAGTGCCTTGGTATCTTGAGCAGATTCAGACCCATCAAAGTGTTGATGAAAATATTAAACGTCTTTGTTTTGAAAAACATGGCCTTTTGGTTCATGAATTCGACCGGATTTTTAATGATCTTTTTAGCTCAAGAGGAGAGGTCTATAAGAAAATCATTACACTCCTAAGCCAAGGCATGAAAAATCGGGCCACTCTGCAGAAAACAATGGTTTACTCCCCAAGCGGTACATTGAGTCGCCACCTTAAGGCTCTTGAAATCTGTGGATTTGTTAGCAAGCACCCCGACTGGTCCCTAAAAACGGGTAAGCCCGGAAAATTGACTCTGTATCGCCTTTCCGACAATTATCTTCGCTTTTATATCCATTATATCGAACCCAACCTTACAAAAATCGAACAGGAATCATTTTTAGAAGTCCCACTTTCCGGTTTGCCAGGGTGGGAACCCATGCTTGGCTTCCAGCTTGAAAACCTTCTGCTGAAAAATAGATCTCTCCTTTACAAAGCACTTGGAACCCATGCTCAAGATATCGTGATTGATAATCCCTATTTGCAAAAGGCCACAGGTCGAAAAAAAGGATGCCAAATCGATTATCTGATTCAAACACATTCAAATACTCTTTTTGTCTGTGAAGTCAAAATGCGCCGCCGTGAACTGGGCCTTGAAGTGATCGATGCAATGAAAACCAAAATAGCCTCCCTCTCTCTTCCAAAAGGCTTCGGGATTTCACCTGTCCTACTCCATTTAGGTCCAATCTCCGATGCTCTCCTGAATAGTCGTTATTTTTATCGCATCATCGACATCGCCGATTTATAAGGTGAGGAAAACTGGAAAATCTCCTAAAATAAAGCTACAAATGGGTTGGGACTACCTGGCCGGCGTCTGAGCCTCGAGGACTACCTCGGGGCCTTTCGCTTTTAAGGGGAAAACGAATGAGCCACGTTCTCTTTCACATAGACTCCCCTAGTAATGTTTCTCCAATATAAGTCCTATAATGTTGCTCTTATCTGGATTTTGGTGAATAATTCTTACCATAGCTTTTGTTATATTTGGGAGGGTTTGAAAATTCGTGCCGCTGAGTGCCTGATTTCCCTGTGTAGGGGTTTATATTTCCTTTGGCAGAATAGTTATTGTAACGATATTGGTCGGGATGTGTTTTGTGATGTGGTTGGACATAAGTACCATTTTTCTTGATATATCCCCGTGTGTAATCAGCAAATACCAATCCTGAGAAAGATAGTGCGCAAATAACAAGTAACAATCTTAATTTCATAAATCCTCAAATTCACAATCAGGCATTGTGCCTTACAGACACTAATCATATCAATTATATTAATTAATTAAAAAAACTAAAATCACAAACAACTAACAATAAGCAACAAACAATGGTGAATATTAAATAAAACACTTTAATTGATTAGATTAAATGACGACAAATATAATTGATCGAAATGAAAAACGAAGTAGGAGTTTATGCAAGTAGCTCAAGCCGAAGCAGCTCAAGCTGTACAGCCACTAAAACAACAAACTGTCCAAGCATCGAGGGTTGAATATACCACATGGAATGGTATGACTGCCCATGTTGGTTATTATTCAAATGGAATAATCGTAACAATACCAGGAATGCAGCAATATTGTTATCAAAATGGAGCCATGACTGGCATGTCAAACCTTTGGAATCCCGAAACAATCAATGGGGTGGAATACTTCAAGCACAGTTATCCAGATGGATCATGCGTATATAGTAGCGATTTTCAGCAATTTGTTGTGTGGGGATAAATGACAAAATTAAATGAACAGCAGAGTCAATTCGTTAAATTGTTGATGGGTTGTGAATCTCAGCCGAAAGAGTCCAATGAAAATTCAAAAAAATCGGCACATAGAGATTTTTTTAACCATCGGTATACAAATAACAAATTCTCTTATTTAAACTGTTCGGAAATTCGAATCCGGAAAAAATAGCAAAAAATTGACAGTCAGTCGCATATGCCTTATGCTCGGTTGATTTGGAGTATAAGCCAATGAACCAAGAAGTTATTAAGCGTTCTATCGAGTCGATCGAGATTGCCTTTAGTCTTATAGAGTTTTCGTATAGAGCAAGTGAGCGATCCCCCCCCTCTTTACATTTCTGAGCTACCTCTTACTTTCATCCAATTAATCCTGCCTTTCATCTTTTTCTTTTCTATAAGAAAGGTATAACTCTTGTTGTTCAGGAGAAAGTTGTGCAAAATCGTTTATTTTATCTTTAGGAACGCCGAGCATTTCAGCAAGTTTTTTCGATTTGTGTTCTTTATTTAAAGTATTGAGCGTGTCCGTGATAGAATCAATAGCCTTCTGTTTTTTACTTGGCGCCACTTCTAAAAGGGGAAGCATCTGAAATTCTTGAGAATCCGCACTCCCCTCATATTCACCGTGCGGCCCATAAAATTTCGTCACCGTCCCATAAGCTAAAGCTGACGATAGGCAGCCTGCAAGAACGACTAAATTAAAAAAAAATTTCATGATTACCTCTTTTTTAATTATTATCCCCAAAAACCAGGATTTCATGTCAGTCTAAATGATTTTTTGAGAAAGCAAATTGCTTCTATCAAGAATTCTATTTTGATGATTCAAACTGACTCTTTCGATAATAGTTCTCTACTTTCATTCTAAGGAGAATTCAATGAAAACGAGATTGTTTGCCCTGATCATATCCGCGACCGCTGCTCTTCTTATGAGTACATCAGTTGGGGTACATGCCTCTCCACCACTAAAGACCGAGGCAGATATCGTCTATATTACTAAAACAGGTTCAAAGTATCACCGCCATAGCTGTATGCATCTTCGTTATTCAGCTATTCCCATAGAGCGGTACAAAGCGCTCCAAATCAATTATGAGCCCTGTAAGGTTTGCCGACCTTAAGCTTAGTGATTGCGCAAATTTTACATACTAGATCGGAAAAACTGGCATAAAAGGGACTAGTCCGGTAGAAATTGGTCTCAAATGGAGAAAGCGGTTGGCATTTTGGGGGCCGCGGAGGGCGAAGCCACCCGACGGGGTGTCGAGTCTACTCTAAGACATAGACGCCTTCTAGTCCTCTGTATCTTTCTTTGTAGTCGAGACCGTAGCCAACCACAAAAAGATTCTCAATCGGAAACAGCACATAATCCGGGCGATAATCTGTGACATGAGGCACATTCTTCGAAAGAAGAACCAAACTCTTCAAAGTACGAGGATGTTTTTCCCGCAAAGCACTCACAAGAGCCTGCATCGTGTGCCCCGAGTCGAAGATGTCATCCACAAGAAGAACATCGCGATTATGAATATGCAGCCGGTCCA
>CAYZHU010000154.1:468-4273 GCA_964477585.1 uncultured bacterium | reverse complement strand
GCAAGATCATCGCCCGCGAGACCATCAGCGCCATCACGAAAAACGTCACCGCCAAGTGCTATGGCGGCGACATCACCCGCAAGCGCAAGCTCTGGGAAAAGCAGAAAGAGGGGAAAAAGCGGATGAAAGAAATCGGCAAAGTGAACATCCCTCAATCCGCCTTCATGGAAGTCCTAAAAGCCGAATAAAAATCACTACTCTTTTAAAAATTGAGCAATATCTTTTTTCGTAACGACGCCTTCGGCAGTTGCTACAACGAGCTCTTCAAAAGCAAGGATATCGATTTCGTATTTTGCTTTATTTATCTCTAAAAAAGTTAACGAAAGAGCAGCTGCAGTTCTTTTATTTCCGTCAATAAATGGATGATTTTTGACTACGTGATAAAGATATGCTGCAGCTTTATCATAAAGAGAAGGGTGAAGATCTTCACCTCCAAAAGCAGCCTTTGGCATCTCTAGCGCTGAGAGTAAGAGTCCAAAATCTCTGATTCCCTTCAATCCTCCGTAAGCATCAATAAGATCATCGTGAATTTCCAATACTGCATCCACGGGGATGAAAGAAATCATCGATCGGCCAATCGTTTGAACAAACGGGAATATTTCTTCTTCACTTTTTTAAAGGCAGCAAGAGAATCTTTTTCAGTAGAGTCTTCTACTGCTTGTAATAAAAGTCCTCCGGAAGGATTGATGACCAATTGGATATCTCCTGATTTGCTCAATCCAGCAGCTTCTAAAATTTGATCCGTGAGAACTATTGCACAGTCTTTGCCATGTTTGATGGGGCGGAGAATCATAGATTTCGATTTTTTTTTCATGCAAGCCTACCACATTTGTTCTTTTTTCTGTAGGCACTTCTAAATATTTTCGCAAGTAAACTTATACGTTATAGCTGCTGGAGCTGACGGAGCCGCCGGTGCCGGTCCAATTGGTGTGGAAGAATTGGCCGCGGGGTTTGTCGATCCGCTCGTAAGTGTGGGCGCCAAAAAAGTCGCGCTGCGCTTGAAGCAGATTCGCAGGCAGGGTCGCTGAGCGATAACCGTCAAAGAACGAGAGCGCTGTTGAAAAACAGGGAATCGGAATCCCAAGGAGAGAACCTTCCGAGACGATTTTCCGCCAAGAGGGAAGCGATTGGGTAATCTCCCCAACAAAGAAAGGATCGATGAGAAGACTGGGAAGTTCTGGATTTTTATCGTACGCTTGTTTGATCTTTCCTAAAAATTTAGAACGGATGATACAGCCTCCGCGCCACATAAGAGCAATTGATCCAAAGTTGAGCTTCCACTTGTTCTCTACAGAGGCGGAACGCATGAGCATGAACCCTTGCGCATAACTAATGATCTTTGAAGCGTAAAGAGCCTTTGAAACTTGATCGACAAATTCTTTTTTATTTCCTGAGAAGGCGTAGTTGGGATTCTTGTAATGGCGGCTCGCCTCTACCCGATCAGATTTTAATGAAGAAAGACAGCGGGCAAAAACAGCTTCTCCAATCAAAGTGAGAGGCATCCCACGATCAAGAGCATCGATCCCGGTCCATTTGCCAGTCCCTTTTTGTCCGGCAACATCGAGAATTTTATCGACGAGCAGCTTCCCATCGCTATCCATTTTCGTGAAAATTTGGGAGGTGATCTCGATGAGATAGCTATCGAGAGCGCCTTTATTCCACTCTCCAAACGTCTTAGCCAGCTCAGAAGAGGAAAGGCCCGCTCCTTTTCGCATTAGATCGAACGCCTCGCAGATGAGCTGCATATCTCCATATTCGATCCCATTATGGACCATTTTCACATAGTGGCCCGCGCCCCCCTCGCCCACCCAGTCGCAGCAGGGCTCCCCATCTTCCGATTTCGCCGCAATACTTTGAAAAATTCCTTTGACATGGGGCCAAGCTTCGGGGTTGCCTCCAGGCATAATCGAAGGGCCGTTCCGCGCTCCCTCTTCTCCCCCAGAAATACCAGTCCCGATGAACAGGATCCCTTTCCCCTTCAGCTCTTCATAGCGCCTTTGGCTATCGGGATAGTGGCTATTGCCCACGTCGATGATGATATCCCCTTTTTCTAAAAGAGGGATAAGCTGCTCGATGAACTCATCGACAGGATCGCCAGCTTTGACCATCAGCATAACGCGGCGGGGCCGTTTCAATTTGGATACAAATTCTTTGAGGTCGTGCCCGGCAACAATCTTCTTTCCTTTGGCGGGCCCCTGGAGAAATTCATCGACCTTGGAGACAGTTCGATTAAACACCGCAACCGTATAGCCATGGTCGGCCATGTTGAGCACCAAGTTTTGCCCCATGACGGCAAGTCCAATCAAACCAATATCTGCATTTCCCATAAGGATCTATCCTACCTCATCTTACTAAATTTGTCTAAGGAGGTTTTTTCTTGTCGGCAACCCTTCAATTTCATAAACTATACTGTCAATGTCCTTGTAGCTCAGTGGATAGAGCGGTCGCCTCCTAAGCGACAGGTCGCAGGTTCGACTCCTGCCTTGGACGAAATTCTATATCAATCACCGAATTGACCCTCCTTTCTTTAGATCAGTAGATCCTAGGCCCTATATAAGAGATTATTTTAATTTAAATTAAATCCAAGATTTTATATAATATTTAATTATGACAATAATTTTTCCATTAAATCAATTATTTACAGACAATACTAAATACCCGGTTCATTGCGCTATTGCAAAAGGGCAAGACATCAAAGCGGTTAATAAAAATTTGGAGCAGCGTGATGATCGCGGCTTAACCCCGCTGGCCGTTGCTGCAATGGCCGGTAATAAAGCAGCCCTATTAAACCTGATTAAAAAAGGAGCTAAGCTCCTCCCATTGGATGACCATAAATGGACGCCACTCCACTATGCGAAAATCAATGGCGATACGGAAATAGAGGAGAACATCCGAATAGCAGCTCAAAGAAAAGAATTGACGCTTCCCGATATGGGGGAAATCGACCGTCTCTTAACACCTACTGAAGTACCACTTGCCTTTTCTTTATACTTTTCTCTTTTGACTGACGGTGCAATTTACCGAAAAGAACCTCAAGCCACTCCAAAATCATTGGTAAACTATTGGCAATATGGAAAGATGTGCGAACAAATCAATCAAGAATTTGGTCGTGAAGTTGAGCAATCTTTTGATCGATCAAGAGATAAGAAAGTGCCGCTCGAACTTCTGGCATCCAGCTCAGGAGTGGACGTAGTTGCATCCGAAGATATCTCAGAGGGTGATTGCATAGGAGTACATGGCGGAGAATTTAATCCAGAAATTCCTGGTCAGCCTTCTAAAGATAATTCCGATAGATTTGAAGAACTTGATGCCAGTGAAATCAAAAATCTCCCTTCCATGATCTCAGATGGTCTGCCCAATTGTATATTGGATACTGTTTATAAATCGGGGATCCCCTACCATGTCTTCATTGCTACCCGCAAGATCAAGAAAGGAGAACCCATTAGAATCAATTTCAGTTACCATCACAACGGTAAATACTCCCATCAAAGATACCCTGAAGAAACTCTCCAAGAATTCGAAGGAAAAAATATATTAAAAACATTTTCTGAATTATTGGGAAATAAGACATTCACCAAACTTTCACGTTTACATCTACGCCATAAGTTTATTTATTTCTTCTCTACACCTTTTCTCTTCTTAGAACTTTTGATCCAAGATAGAATCGATCTAAAGAGTTTTTCAGCTGTTATCAAACATGCAAAACTAGATCTACTAATAGACATACCTGAAGACATAAAAGCATCCTTTGAAATGTACCTTACAGCTTGGGTTAAATTGAAGGATCATCTCAAAACTCTTTCTC
>CAYZHU010000154.1:0-458 GCA_964477585.1 uncultured bacterium | reverse complement strand
TCTTTCTCCTCAAGTTTCTCAATCGATCCTAGAAACATTAGCCGAATACATTCGAACAAATTCTCTAAATTCGGTTACTCGATTCCTAAACAATTTACCCAATCATCTTAATGAAATTGTCGATGAAAAGAGTTGGAGCCGAACGTCTGATCTTTTAAATCAAAATAATTTAGCCTTTGATATCCTTTATCGATGGAAACGAGAAGAAAGGAGTGAACTCGAGGCAGATTACGCAATTAGAATGATGCACCCTCTAGATCGGGTCTGTTTTCTAGAAGCCTTTAAAGAAGTAGTCGTATCAGATCGGAAGAAGGGGATATTTGAGAAATTAAGAGTCAAAACCGCGATCTCGGAATGGATCAAAAGCGGGAAAGATCAATTGGAAACAGTCCAATATTTCTATCGTTTGCCCCCTGAAGATCAACAGGAACTTTATCAGAAATTGCAGTCTCATATTT
>CAYZHU010000153.1:0-4274 GCA_964477585.1 uncultured bacterium | reverse complement strand
GTTTTTGATATGGAAGAATATTCTAGCTCTGGATCTTTTTTTGAGATTTCTCCGGACTGCGAGTCAAAAAGACTTAACCCTATCATCTGTCTAAAAGATTTCGGCAAAAGGATGGCTATCCTTCCTATAGCGCTACTCTATAAGGCTTATAAAACAATTTTTAGGATTTTGGGCCTTGTTGTGAGCGCAGGACTAGTCTTGATCACTTTAGGCACTTCGGAAGGTATCCGGACTTTCTTTGTCAGAAGGGTATCTTCCCTTGCAAAAGATATAGCCGATTGGATCCTCTTGCCTTTTGCTATTTTTTCCTGTTTTTCTCGGCTGATTCTGGCCTTCCTTATTCATCCCAATCTCTATTTCAACCATTGAGCCGGTTCAAGAAGTCGTGATAACGCGCTAAGATATGTTCCTGGATCCAGGCCCAGATGCGGCTAGGTTTTCGAGGCGTTTTCGCGAACTGGATCTCAAGAGATCTCCAATTTTCCAAATATAGAGCAATGGAAAGACTTTTTTGACTTTTGAGAGCGAGATGAGTCCGGTCTCCAAAAAAATGTCTTCCGGTTGTCAGGTTGAGGATTTGTTTCGGGAGATTGCCTTGCAAAGGGGGGTGCCTTTTCGGTTTTTGCAAATCGACGAAAAGCGGCTTTCCCTTTTTTAATCTCTTTTCTTCAATGAGGATCTCAAATTGGTCATAAACAGCAGCAGATAAGTTCCGTTTTAAGGAGAGAAAGTAGGCAAGGCTTGCCCGAAGAAGGGCTTCGTTAGGGCGGAGATTTTTTTTGTTGTAGACCCGATCGTCTAGCAGCCAGACGATTTCATAGCCTAAAAATCTGTAGTCATGGATTCTCGATTCAGCTTCGCCTAGTTTGAGAAGGGAGCATTGGACTTCAAAAATGATTTTCTCTTTTTCCCAGCAAAGATCAGCCACTCGGTGGATGTCAAAAAAGGGGCGCTCGATTTGAAGCTCCCCTTCCGGAAAGAGCTTTTGAAGCTCGATCTGGGCTCTCATATGGTCTTCGCTTTTACTGTAGAGACGGCATTGAGGGGAAGGGCGCAGATGGTAGAAATGGGGGATGTATCGGTTTTTGCCCCGCCTCACCTTTACGGGAAGAAAACACTCAAGACACCAGTAGCATTTACCAGGTTCTGCCTCTAAGGCATAGATCAAATGGTCGTCGTCGACAGCATAAAGAGCCATAAATATATTCTAGTTGCAATTAATCGTTAAGACTATATGATGTTGACAGAAAGGGGGGGTTCCGTTCACAATATTTTCGTTTTCATTCACATAAATCAAGATTTGCAGAATACGTATACCAAAAAACCCCATTTTGTCCCATCTTCATAGGAGCCCATGACCGGTACGACAGCTTTTAGCAACCCGCAGCATCAACAAAAAATTGAAGAACTCGTCGCCATTGCGAAAGAGCAGGGCTATCTTACTTACGAGGAGATCAATGAAATCCTGCCGATGACGTTCGATTCCCCTGAACAGATCGACCAGGTGTTGATCTATTTGAGCGGCATGGACATCCAGGTGCTCAATCAGGCAGAGGTTGAACGGCAAAAAGAGAGGAAAAAAGAGGCCAAGGAACTCGAAGGCCTTCCCAAACGGACCGAAGGGACATCTGACGACCCAGTCCGGATGTACCTGAAGGAGATGGGATCGGTTCCCCTCTTGACCCGCGAAGAAGAGGTGGAAATTTCCAAAAGGATCGAAAAAGCGCAGATCCAAATTGAAAAGATCATCATGCGTTTTCGCTATTCGATCCGAGAGGCCATTTCGATCGCAGGCTATCTGATCACCGGCAAAGATCGGTTTGATAAGATCATTGCCGAAAAAGAGGTCGCTGATAAAGCCCACTTCATCAACCTTCTCCCCAAATTATCCGACTTAATGAAGAGCGAGGATCAACTTCTGGAAGATCTTCTTATCAAATCCCGCGATCCAAATCTGAAAAAAGAAGATCGGGCCCAAATCCTCGACAATATCGAAAAATCGAGAATCCGCTCTCAAGCATATTTGCGGAGATTTTGCTGCCGCCACAATATAATTGAAGATTTCGGCGAAGTGATCCTCTCTGCTTATGACCGGTTTCTCCAACTCGAAAAAGAGGTGCAGGAGCTCACTCCGCGCGCTGAGAAGAACAAATTTGCCGCTGGCAAACTTTCGGCTGCGAAGCGAAAGCTCTACAAGCGGGAGTTAGCTGCGGGCCGCAACCTGGAAGAATTCAAGAAAGATGTCCGGATGCTGCAGCGCTGGATGGATAAGAGCCAGGAAGCAAAGCGGGAAATGGTCGAGTCGAACTTGAGACTTGTCATTTCGATCGCAAAAAAATATACGAATAGAGGCCTTTCCTTCCTCGATCTGATCCAAGAAGGAAACATGGGGCTCATGAAAGCGGTTGAAAAATTCGAATACCGCCGTGGATACAAGTTTTCAACCTATGCAACCTGGTGGATTCGGCAGGCTGTGACCCGTGCGATCGCCGATCAGGCCCGGACGATCCGGATCCCTGTCCATATGATCGAGACGATCAATAAAGTGCTCAGAGGGGCTAAGAAGTTAATGATGGAGACAGGGCGCGAGCCGACTCCAGAAGAATTGGCCAACGAGCTAGGTCTCACACCTGAACGAGTCAGAGAAATTTACAAAATCGCCCAACATCCGATCTCCCTTCAGGCTGAAGTGGGAGATGGTGGAGAAAGCCAATTTGGCGATTTCCTCGAAGATACGGCGATCGAATCCCCCGCAGAAGCGACTGGATACGCTATCCTCAAAGATAAGATGAATGAGGTTTTGGCTACTCTCACCGATCGGGAGCGGACCGTTCTGATCGAGCGATTTGGACTTCTCGATGGGAAGCCAAAGACGTTGGAAGAGGTGGGCGTCCGGTTTAAAGTGACCCGCGAAAGGGTGCGCCAGATCGAGGCTAAAGCTTTGCGGAAAATGCGCCATCCAACCCGAGCCAAACAGCTCCAAGCCTTCCTTGATCTCCTTGAAGGAGAATGAAGCCTCTTTACATATGAATTCCTCTTTGATAGAAGGAAGAAAAACTGTCTTTCAAGGAGGAAACATGAAATCTATGAGCATTAAGCAAATCATCGGGGCATTAATACTGATCGTCGGAGTCGTTCTGATCGTGATGGGCGTCCGTCATAAAGAGAGCTCCGGATTTGAGAGAATCAAGAATACCGTCACTCGAGATCATAGCTATACTCCACGCAGCACTAAATTTTTGATGTCTGGAATTGCTTTTGCGATCGTCGGCGGTGTGATGGTATTTTATTGCCGGTGCAAAAAGAAGAAGTAATCTTGGAGCGTATCGGAGTCGAACCGATGGCCTCAACAATGCCATTGTTGCGCTCTACCAACTGAGCTAACGCCCCGATTGAAGCTTAACATTTTAAGGCGAATAGCTATTTTGGTTCAAGCGGGCTTTTTTACCGGTATGTCAGAAAATTCTTGGATTGGTAAAGTAGGTCTTTTGTAAGAAAGGCTAAATCCATGTTTTTTCATGAAATACTCGAGGGTCAGCCAGATGCTGTTTTTGGATTGACCGGAGCGTTTAAAAGCGATCCTCGCACCGAAAAAGTCGACCTGCTTGTCGGAGTTTATAAAGATGAAAATCTAAAGGCTGAGCTTTTGCCCTCTGTAAGAAAGGCAAAAGAGAAGGTCATTTCTCTCGATCTTTCCGCTGAATACCTCCCCATAGATGGAGATCTCGGCCTCGTAGAAACGTTAGGCCCGATCCTTTTTGGAGAGAAGCTTTGGAAAGAAAACCATGGACGGATCTATGGAGCCCAAACGGTAGGAGGGACTGGAGCCCTTCGCATCGGGGGTGAGTTCTTGTGTCAAGAAGTGACAAAAACGGCCTGCATACCCATGCCGACCTGGCCCACTCATCGGATGATCCTTGAGCGGGCTGGCTGCACGGTTGAAACGTATCCCTACTATAGTCGAGAGAAGAAAGGGTTCGATTTTGCGGCGATGTGCAAGAGCTTGGAATCGCTTCCGCCCAAAACTGCGGTTATACTCCATCTTTGCTGCCACAATCCCACGGGGTGCGATCCGACTCGGGAAGAATGGAGAGAAATTTCAAAAATCATGAAGAAAAAAAATCTCCTTCCATTCTTTGACGCCGCCTATCAGGGATTGGGAGATGGATTGGAAAAAGATGGGGAGGTGATCCGGAATTTCTTGCAAGAAGGGCATGAAATGCTAATTGCCTATTCTTGCTCTAAAAATTTCAGCTTCTATTCAGCCAGGGTTG
>CAYZHU010000152.1:0-4300 GCA_964477585.1 uncultured bacterium | reverse complement strand
AAAAAGTCAGAAAAGCGTTGCCAAATAGTTGAGCCACTTTTAACGGTTGCCGACCCCAAACCCTCTATCTTAACTTCAAGTGATTCGCCACTCTCAGCAAACTCGTCGAGGCTGTCAAAGGGATATTTTTTCCCGGAGATTGTCGAAATTAAATACTTTTTCATTTTATCCCTGTGGTTTTCGAAAAGGTTGGCACAATTCCCTCACATTTTTTATTGTCTCATTAAAAGGTAATATCATGAACCCCAATATCCGAAAAATCGAAACAGCTGGAGCCCCTAAAGCAAGAGGTCCCTATTCTCAAGCCGTCAGGGTCGAGAATCTTCTGTTTGTATCGGGTCAAGTCGCGAGAGATCCAAAAACAAATAAGATTTCCGATTCTACAATCCAAGGCCAGACCCATCGAGTTCTCGACAACATCGAGGCGATTCTAAAGGCAGCCGGCTTAAGCTTAGCTGATGTGGTGAAGACTGACGTTTTCCTAATGGATATGGGGCAACTTCAGGAGATGAACGCAGTCTATGAACGTAGGTTCTCCTATCCCATTAAACCGGCAAGGGTAGCAGTTCAAGTGCGCCTGCCCTCAGAGGGGGCTTTAGTTGAGATTTCTTGTATAGCGGTCAGCAGAAAAGTCTAAGTAGCTCATTATTAGACTATTGCGTTTTTATTCACTATTCAATCTATTTATTGAAATTATCATTATAATTTGATATAATTAATTTCAATTTAACTAAAATGGCAATATGAGCTCTTTATCCGAAATTACAATGGATGTTAGTTGTAAACAAACTCTAGGCGATTATTTAGATGCGCAAGTCGGTGCAGAGCCTGTTTCTGCAGAACTAGTAGGGCCGAAAGAAGTCAGGGCTCCAGGAGTCTATAAACGATTCTTAGATTCTGAAAGAAAAGAAGCTTTTAGAAATCGACTGATTGAAACAATCAAAAGAAATGGAACACCCCAGCAAGCGGAAAGGTTTTTGGCCTTAGCTAAAAATCTCGATGTAAATGGAGCGGTCGTGTTTGGAGCGATCCTCAAGTCGGAGAACTTTCAAAAACTGATCGAAGCCTACACAAAAATTCTAGCGGAAACGGGAAGCAAAAGCTGGCTCCATTCCTATGTGAATTTAGCCAACCACCCCAATTTTTTGACGAATAAGGAATTCAACGCAGCCTTCACGCATCCTCTCCTCATTGCGTTGGTCTCTTACAAAATTGGGGGCCCTGTTAGGCTCGTCGATGCCCGCGGCAAAGATGCGGAGCCCATCCAGGTACTCGCCCAAGACAATATGCTCCATATCGATAACACTCCATTCAATGATGAGTATAAAGTAATTCTCGCGTGGGAAAGGGGAAAGCCAAGCGGTCCTAAGGGACAGAATTTCGTATTTTTGCCTGGCACACAAAAAGGGGCTCGCCAATGTATGATTGGGAAAAATGGGCCTTGGTCATCAGAAAATGCCAGCATTTTTATCACACCAGAAAGTATTGACAAGGTTTTCAGTTTCCAAGAGAAAATGATTGGAAAGCGGGCAGTTGTTGAACTAATCCATGACACGAAACCGCTGACCACTCTATTTGCCGCCGGTTCCCTGGTCCATCATAGACACCGAACGGAAAACGGTTTGTCCCGCAGCTGCATGATCATCGCCTTCCATCGCGCTGAAGACAATCCTGGACAACTTGTGGCACCCATTCACCTGGAAACGACTTCCGCAAAAACGGATAGTCTCTCTCAACTCCTCTTTAGTCGGCACGGAAAAGGAACAGAGGATCGGTTTCTTGCAGCACTTGAAGAAAACATGGGTGAGGTAAACGACCTCCTTACGCGGATCGACGCTGCAAATGACGAGGCTGAAGAGATTGTTCCAAATACTCGAGAGTTATCTGAATTAGAGATCGCTAAATGGAGAGAGACCTGTACGGAAGCTCCAACTGTGGAATCGAAAAAGACGAAACTCAACATTGTTCCGGTAGGTCAAACGTTTACTAAAGACCAGTTTTTAGAACGAGCAGGGCTTATGATGTCCTATGACAAGCATGGTCCTCTTGATTTAATCCTTTATCCCGATGCTCATGAAGAAATCAGAAAATGGGCGAGAAACAAGATTCGAGAAAAGAAGGTGGAAGAATTGCATGCCCAACTACGAACTGACTGGTCAGATGTGATCAGGCAGCCGGAGGAATCCGATCTGCTCACCGCCCAAGAACTCCAAAAAATCGCCTATGAGCTTGCCGCCAAAGAAGTCACTTGCAAATCATTAAACGGAGAAACTATTTCTCCAACTGACGCAACCCGTTCTGTCCGCCAGCTTTTACTTGATTTAGGAGAAGCGATTGTCCGGTGCGAAAATAAAGCAGCTCTCCTTTCTACCGGCCTCTTCATTTTCTGGGCCACAGATATGCTTTTAAGGTTCGAGAAAACCCCAGAGATCAAAGCCTTAGGCGCCCGCCTACTTCAAAACTATTTAGCCACGGCCATTCTTGTAAGCGCCAAGACTTAGGGATTTTAGAATCTCCAAGAGCCATTTGGTAAATGAATCCCAGTATGCGCTAAAATCAGATTGAATGGGTGGGGGAGTCAGGTTTAATCGATGCAATGGATCTTCAAGGTCCATTAAAGCATTGCGAATCTCAACAGCTTTTATTTCATCTGGTTTCTTTTCAATCCGTTGAATGCAATCGCGCAGTTTCAGGATGACTTCAAAGAGGTATCGCCAAGAGGGCATAAATTTGGGAAGCGGGCTCAATATTTTTAAGAAGTCATTGCGCCTTGTAAAGCGATAGCGCTGTTGATTTCGAACCATGAAGACGTCAAAAATCCCAGCTCGCGCAAATCCCTCTAAAACATCTGCGAGATTTCGTTTTGTATACCCGATTTCTATTGTATCTGAGACGGCGTAATCGCGCTGCTCTTGGGTTAGAAAGAATGTGATCAGATCTGCACGTGCGCCAATGCCGAACAAGGCTCGAAGTCTAAATGAAAGTAAAGCAGGATTTTCAAACCGAGGGGGTTTTGATTTGCCGCTGGGTTTATATTTCAAAGAGGGTGTCGACATAAGAACTGGCCAATTGGCTCGAGAAATAGAATTTAGTGTTGCAGCAAAAAGAGAAAAAGATTTGATGGCGGGTTCGCCCAAAGTCTTTGCAAGTGTTTTAAGGCGGCTAACCGAAATAAGGGAGTGATAACGGCTGCACCAATCGAGAGCTTCTTCTCTAAGGCGGGGGTCAACGTCCCCGATAACCGCTGTCAATAAGATCAATTCTTCAGGCAAGATCAGAAACTGTTGGTGCTTGCGATAGACCCCCGCCACTCCAAGTTCTGTCCAAAGACTCCACGCAAGATCGATAAGATATTTATCTAACTGCTTACTAAGAGTCGTCATTGTTGATCCCTAGGGCAATTAAGGCAGTATTCAATTCCTCAGCAAAAGCCTCTGACACATCCTGCGTAAGACACCAACGTCTAGCAGTTTCTAATTCTTTGCGGACAGGCTTCAGCTGTTTTAGGTCTGCGAAGTGTTTGCTATGAGGTCCTTGATCTACGGCTGCGTAGAGCTTGAAGCAGATTTGATCAAAACGCCCAGCTAAATGAATCGTTAGACCCCCGTAGTGGCGGGTATGCATCCGTTTTTTAAATCCTTTGGGCAATCCTGTTTGTAAAAGAGAGGCAGGTCCGATATTCAGCCATTCTTGTCCCAATTCAAGAGCTCTCCCAACCTCTTCCGCAGCTTGAAGCAAGTTCAAGGGGAGGGGATTTGCAGAGATGAACTGATCCTTTTCAACCAATGCAATCAGATCGAGGTCTTTTGTCGAACGTTCAATATGGCCTAAAAGCAGAAGACCTCCTCCGCCGATCGCCACCACTTCATAATAATGCCCCCGGTCAGCGAGCAAAGCCCCAAGGGTCTTTAAAGCTTGTTCTAAAGCTACCGAGTCGATGTCCATGAAACCTCCTATAGATCGAGAGTTTAAAATTCCTGATTCGAGAAGTTAAACTTCATTATATAGGAGTTGGAGATTATTGAGCAAGTGGGTCTTTAGACGGGGCCAAACACCTGATCTAGGCATTCTTTGCCGCCGCGCATGAGGGGCATTTGATAGGCCTCTGAGAGGGTGGCCCAGCGCCATTCGAGATGCTCTTTTGGATCGATGGCGATGTGAGGTTCTTGGGTGAGCTTTGCATAGAAAATGTGGAGGCCGTAGGAGAAATCGTCGGAGAAGTTGAAGTAGAGCTGCATTCTGTGCTCTGCGTGGGGGAGGCGGATGCCTGTTTCTTCAAAGACCTCTCTGAGGACGGCTT
>CAYZHU010000151.1:0-4325 GCA_964477585.1 uncultured bacterium | reverse complement strand
CAAGGCTCCCCTTAAAAACGGGAAGATATGTAGGGATCGTCTATCTACCCTGCACCGAAAAAAATGGCTTTCTCCCAGAGCCTCCCAATACGCATGCCGACCTGATCTACCTCTGTTCTCCAAACAACCCCACTGGGACCGCGATCGACCGAAATCTGATGAAGCGATGGATCGATTATGCCAAAGAGCACGAATCGGTCATTATTCTCGACGGGGCTTATGAAGCGTTTATCACCTCCGGGAATGTCCCTCGGTCGATTTATGAGATCGAAGGGGCCAAGGAAGTGGCGATCGAAGTGAGGAGCTATTCGAAATATGCAGGATTTACTGGGCTCCGTTGCTCCTATACGGTGGTCCCTCATCAATTGAAAGTGCGCGACGCAGGAAAAGTCCATTCCCTCAATGCGCTTTGGAGGCGAAGGGTCGATACGAAATTCAACGGGGTCTCCTATCCGATCCAAAGGGCCGCTTACTCGATCTACACGCAGAGCGGCCAAAAAGAGGTAAAAGAGTTGATCCAATCGTACACGGACCGAGCCCGCTTTTTCCGGGAAGG
Organism: uncultured bacterium; assembly: GCA_964477585.1. GTDB lineage: Bacteria > Chlamydiota > Chlamydiia > Chlamydiales > SM23-39 > CAYZHU01. Next base: position 3,769 of record CAYZHU010000151.1, on the reverse strand, counting down.
GCTGGAGAAGCTTGGAGACACTGTCTACGGAGGGATCGATTCCCCCTATTTATGGTGTAAAACGCCTGACAAGCTAGATTCTTGGAGCTTCTTCGATCGCCTTTTAGAAAAAGGGCACCTCGTCTCTGTTCCGGGGCGTGGATTTGGGATAGCAGGAGAAGGGTATATCCGGTTCTCTGCCTTTGCAGATGCGACAGCCATTGCCGAAGGGCTTCTCCGTTTGAAAGGACTCTGATGTTTATAGAGATCACAGAACCCCAAGCCTCGTTCTATACGAAAAATGGGTACCTCGAATTGGAGGGAATCTCGATCGATCCCGCAGCCCTTTTTGAAATTGCAAAAAAGGGGCTCTCTTCGCGTCTTCAGACGCCGAAGATCTCGCTCAAGACCCCTCTGGAGCGATTCATTGCAGGAAGGGATCTTTGGCGGATCGAGCCTGCCCTTGAGTCTCTTTGGCTCCGAAAGCTTGCTCCCCTTGCCCTAACACTCTCAGGTAAAGACAAACTCCGTCTCGCGTGCGATCAATGGTTCCCTTCTGATTTGACTTGGGACAAAAAATTTCCCATTAAGGAGCTTTTCAGCATTCAGGGGATCGCTATCTGCGCGCTCATTTCCGCCGCTTCTTCTCCCCATCCAGTCCGCTCAGATCTCGGCCTTCTTCCTCTCCCCTCTAAACCGGGCAATGTCCTTTTTTTCCGTGCCGATCTTCTCCTCGATTGGCCAAGCCTTGCGAAATCTTCTCCAACCGATCTTTATCTTTGCGCCTTTGGCTTGCCGAATTCAGTCTATATCCAGAATCCAAAAGATCCATTGACCCACATGTTGAAACAATTCGGGTACAACTTCAACGATCTTCTGAAAAACGAATTTCATCCCCTGATCATTAAATAAATTCCGTGCGAGACCGAACCGAGTCTCCGTTCTCCGAAAAAATCAACGCAAAGACGCGGGGTCGCAAAGGCGCAAGAAAATATACTAATCTTTGCGTCTTGGCGTCTTACGCGTCTTTGCGTAAATTCTTCTTTGCAAACAGTTATTACTGCGAGTGCATTCCCATCCGCTCTTCTACGGAGTGGAGGATGGCCGCGGCGATAAGCTGTCCCGATTTCTCATCGGTCGGATCGATCGCCTCTCCCCCTGCCGCTTCCCAAATCAGTTGATCGACCTTATTTCGGATATCCTCGGGCAATTTCAAAAGCCCCTCCATCCCCTCCTGGATCCTGCCAAAGAAAAACGCCTCGGCAGTCTGGGCCTGAAATTGGAGAGCTTTTACATAATCTTCCATTGCATGGGCAAGTACTTCTGGGCTCATCTTCCACCTCCTACAGATATTGCATGGCGGCGAACTTCCCATTGCTGCATGGGACTGAGCTCTGCAAATGGAGCAACTGAATTGGTCTCGATGATTTCCTTCGCCAGATTATAGACTTGGCGAGCGAAAGAAATTTCAATCGTTTCCACTTTATCATTGCCCTCCAGCTGGAGCGTCTTGACTAAAGGAAAGACATACTGGAAATGGAGATGTTTCACTTGAGCTTGGACTTTCCGCACCTCATCTGTAGGCTCCCCCTGGAACAAAGAGATCCGGTCTTCGAGATCGATGATCTCCTCAGCGAGCATCTCAGGATCGAGTTCATCCCACCCTTTATCGATCTCCTCTATCCTACGTGTGCAATCGTCGAGATCGACCATTGGGACAATCGTCCGGCTAGGCAGAGACTTTTCTCGTTTTGGAGCTGAAATTTTCTCTTTGCAGAGATTGGTTTTTTCTGTTGTCCGGACAAAAGGATTTTCGAGGTCATTTGTTTGACTCTCTTCTCCGCTTTGTACGACTTTCTCTGGGATCTTGTGGCCTTCTGGCCTAAAATGAATGCCCATATTTTCCCCACACTTTATTATCTTATTATTACTAAGGCTAATTAGATGAATACAATTCACCTACTTCTATATTACTAAAAAGACGATTCTATTGCAAGAGGTACAAATTACTTTATCAATTATTTATTTTAAATGCATTTAAACATAAGAGCATTTAACATTCTTTCAATAAATATGGTTAATTATGAGCTATGCTGCATCTTTATCATTAGACACTCAAGCATCTAAACAAACTGCGTCATCGGAAATAGGTCAATATTTCCGTGGAAAAGGGGCCTTCTACTGGAAAGTAGAAAAAATTCTTTCGGTAGTAGCTCCTATTTTTGCGACGCTTGGGTATCTTGCACTCGGTACACTCGGCTGTTGTTTTACTGCGAGCTTTTTTATAGTTCCATTTGTCGGACCTGCGGTGATTCTGACGCTTATTACAATACTGAAAATCAGTGGCATTAGCCTAGCTATTGTTGGACCGCTCGCTTTATTGACCGCGCCTCCAGTAGTCAACCATCTTGGAGACAATGGCCATCATGGTGAGGGTCCCTTTAGCTCCGATCTATTTGGAAAAAGGATGAGACAAAGAATTGATCTAGCTTCTTTGCAAGAGTTAACAGAATGGCGTGGAGGGGATTGGGATGCACGAACATCTTCTTGGAGAGATTGTGATTGGGCATCGATTTTTGATTTCTACTATCACGTGAGAACGCCCCAGGAGCTGGTCGATCGGATTCATAGAGAAAATGCCCAAATTCCTTTCAATGAGATAGGGGAAATTTGTCGGACAAATGGAGTTCATGATAGAGTGATCCAAGCCGAATTGCGGATATATATAAAAGGGCATATCGGAGGACTTTCGTGCGAACAGATTGCACTTAGGAATTTTGATTTGTTTCTTTCTAATGATTTAATGAGTCTGAGTCAGGAAGAGCGCGATCTTCTTTCTCGAGCGAAAGAATTACTGAAAATTCACTACACTAAAAAATCTAATCTAGAAAAAGAATCTCAGATAAAAATCGGAATGAGCGAGAAGGCTTACAAAGAAGCGATGAATCGTGCGAAAAATTGGAATTATCGATATGAAAACCTTGATGTTAGAGCGCCACAACAACAACATGATGAAAGAGTGAGAGCTCTTCGAGAAGAATGTGAGCGGCAAAAACAAGCTCTAGAAGAGGAACTTCGGCCGCAAATCGAAGCGATTAACGCAGATTTCGAGCGAATCCGCGTTAAGTGAATCTATCCGGATAAAGATTCCGAAATTAGGTATATTGGCTGATCATATTGTAGGATCGTTGGATGCAAGAGTTCACTGAAGGGTTGTCAAAATAATTGCCCAGGAGGGCAAGCGTTGGATAAAGATTCTTTGCCCTCATCTGGAATTCAGCGATTTTTTTCCAGTAGCCTACCTCAAATTGGGGGATCGCATTTTGAATGAGATGGCAGAATACTCGACTGGGCGTATGGCCGATCTTGAGATGCTGTTCAAGCGATGCAAGAGCCGATCCTATCGGGTCGGCCGTTTTTTCCCTGAGCATGGCCGTGAGTACCGTGCCGCTGCTTGTAGGAAAGATCGAAGAATCCCAAACCATCCCTAGAAGCGGCTCTTGGTTTTGCGTCGGGTTTAGATAGCCAAATCCTTTTTTCAAAGGGATTTTTCCCTCAAAGAGGAGGTTCACTACCCATATCGATTTAAACGCAAATTTTTCATTGAGGAGCTGACCGACTGCGGATGCTGGAAGGGCGGAGAAAATCTGGTCTGCATGCCATACTTTCCCATCTGCTATCACACTTCCATCTTGGATCGCCTCAATTTTCGTGTTGCAATGGCATTCGATAGCAAGGCGGCGCTTCAATTCCTCGTTCAGCCTCTCCATCCCCCCTCTCAAGGTAAAAA
>CAYZHU010000150.1:0-4327 GCA_964477585.1 uncultured bacterium | reverse complement strand
AACAGCATCAATCTGAAACGCATGCAAAATCCTCCGGTCCCGTGCAAAGGGACCCTGTCGCATAAGCAATATTTGCAAGAGCCGAAAACCAATCTTTTTGCGCTTCAGCCTTTCTGGAGCGGGCGTCTGCAACTGAACTCTGTGAGGAAAGGACATCGAGAATAGTAGCCGTCCCCACTTTATATCCGGTCAGAGAAATATCGAATTCCAACAACGCGGCATTGAGATATTCATCCGTATCTAATAAGTTTTGCGCCGCTGTTTTCAGCCCCATATGAGCTGTTGTGACATTCTGGATGATCGAAAGCTCCCTTTGCAAAAGTTGCGCCTGCGAATATTGCAAATCGGCTTCTGCCTGCCGTATGGCATTCCGGTAATAAAAGCCTTGGAAAAGGGGCATCGAGACGCTAAACGTCGCATTCCAATGGAAGAAAGGCTCTTGGACATCTTGTTGAAACCAATAATGCCCTCCATCGAGAAGAGTTGAGAAAACAGGGTATATTGCCCTTTTTGCACCTAGAAGGGTTGCCTCTTTCGACCGGACATTGGCTTGCGCTGCTAAAAAATCTTGCCTCTGTTCTTGCGCGCGCGCCACTAATACATCGACACTTTCTAAAGCTGCATCAGGACATATCTGTTCAGGCATCGGCTGCACTTTAAAGGTGATATTCGCAGGCACCCCCATGTCAACTGCCAATTGGGCATACGCATTCTCTACGTTTTGTTTTTGGGTTGTCACATTGATCTTGGCTTGCAAGTATTGGGTGCGCGCTTGAGCCACATCGCCCAGGGCTGCAATGCCCAAGGCAAATTTTTCATTTGCTGCATCAAGAGACGTCTGGGTATTGAGCAAATCTGCCTGGTTCGATTGGAGAAGCGCTACTTGGTAAAGATAGGCGTAATAATCATCCATCACCGTCTGCATCACATATTGGATGTTCTGGTTGTGGTTATAATCGGCATAATAGAGAGCTTCCCGCGCTGCGATGGCGGCAGCCGTTCTTTGCCCAAAATCAAATAATGTATAGCTGATCTGTAAATCGGGTCCTGCCTGTGTATAAAAATAAGCAGTAGGTTTAAGCGGGCTGATGAAGGTTCCCTTTTCCCTAAAATAACTCGCAATCAGCTTGGCAGATGGGTAAAATCCGCTGAGGGTGCGGCTATATTGAGCCGCATAACTGCGGGCATTTGCCCAAGTCTCTTTGGTCGAAGGGTTATTTAAAAGGGCGATATCCAATAACTCGGCTAGATTCAATTCCGCTTCATCAAAAGCGGGAGGTAAGACCATTTGGCAATAACGAGCCGAAACCAGGGTGTTCCCCTTCGAGGGGCTCCAAGAAGAAAATGGGGTAAAGGGAGCGAGCAGATAGGGATCCATCGCATCTCGCGCACAACTCGTCAGGAGTAGTCCAGAAAGAAACAAAATCCAACAGCGCATTATAAGGGGTGAATAGTTGAATTGGATTTTCTTTGCAATGAATGAAAAAAACTCCGCCGAAAGGGGTCCGCCACAAGCTCGGTCAACCGTGTTTTACAACGTGGGACCATCTTCCCAGGTAGGGCAATGCCGCATACCTGGCGTCGAGATCCCCTAACAAAGGGGGTCGTTGAAGGGCATTCGGTGCTCAGAGTATCCCTAACAGCAGAGAGGGAATATTCTTACTGAATCGAACATTTACGAAAAGAAAATTATTTCTAGGGGCTGAACAATATTGTTCCACTTTGGTATGAATAGAGGTATGGCGAAGAAATATGATGAAAGCACCGTCCTCTCTCTCGACGCCCTAGCCCATATCCGGCTGAGGCCGGGGATGTATATCGGCAGGCTAGGGGATGGCTCCCACCCAGATGATGGGATCTACGTGATGCTCAAAGAAGTCATTGACAACGCTGTCGATGAGTTCATCATGGGCCACGGCGATAAGATCGAGATCGAATGGAAAGAGAAAACTGTAAAGATACGGGATTTCGGGCGGGGAATCCCCCTGGGAAAAGTAATCGATTGCGTCAGCCAGATCAACACGGGGGCTAAATATAACGACGACGTCTTTCAATTCTCTGTCGGCCTAAACGGAGTCGGTCTAAAAGCCGTAAATGCCCTCTCTTCCCACTTTTTGGTCCGAAGCACCCGAGAAGGAGAATTTGTAGAGGCCCGTTTTGTTAAGGGGATTCTGAAAGAAAAGAAAAAAGGAAAGTCCAAAGAAGAAGATGGGACCTATGTTGAATTCATCCCCGATTCCGAAGTCTTCAAAAAATTCTCTTTTCAACAAGAACCGATCACCAAACGGCTATGGCACTACGCCTATCTCAACACTGGGCTAACCCTCATCTTCAACGGCGAGAAGATCCGCTCTGAACATGGTCTTTTAGACCTCTTGAAAGAAGAGGTTAAGGAAGATCGCCTCTATGAGCCGCTCCACTACAAAGGTAAAGGGATTGAATTTGCCTTTCTCCACTCTTCTAGCTACGGCGAAACCTATTTTTCCTTCGTAAATGGCCAATATACCCAAGATGGAGGAACTCATCTATCCGCCTTCCGTGAAGGGATCTTAAAAGGGGTGAACGAATATTCTAAAAACAACTTTCAGGGAGTCGATGTCCGAGAAGGGATTGTTGGCGCAATTCTCGTCAAAGTAAAAGACCCAGTCTTCGAATCGCAGACGAAAAATAAACTCTCCAATAACGAAATCCGCGCCTCGATCGTCCAGGAAGTGAAAGACGCAGTCCAAAATCTCCTCTATAAAAATGAGGAGACCGGCAAAAAAATCATCGAACGGGTCCTGTTCAACGAAAAGCTCCGGAAGGAGCTCTCTGCTGTCAAGAAAGAGGCGAAAGAAAAGCAGAAAAAGATTTCCTTCAAGATCCCGAAACTCCGCGACTGCAAATACCACCTCGGCGATGGATCCAAAGAAGGGGAAAACTCGTCCATCTTCCTCACAGAGGGGGAATCAGCCTCCGCCTCGATCGTAATGACTCGCGACCCTTACACCCAAGCTGTCTTTTCTCTTAGAGGCAAGCCGCTTAACGTCCACGGGATGAAGCTCGATCAGCTCTATAAAAATGAAGAGATGTATAACCTGATGTCGGCCCTTAACATCGAAGAGGATATCTCCAATCTCCGCTACAACAAGGTGATCCTTGCCACTGATGCCGATGTCGACGGGATGCACATCAGAAATCTCCTCGTCACATTCTTCCTCACCTATTTCGAAGGGCTCGTCATCCACGGCCATCTCCACATTCTCGAAACGCCCCTCTTCAAAGTGAGGAACAAGGAAAAAACGATCTATTGCTATTCACAAGAAGAAAAAGAAAAGGCTGCCCACGAATTGAAAAAAGGGGTCGAAATCACCCGTTTCAAAGGACTCGGCGAAATTTCTCCCAATGAATTCAAGCAGTTCATCGCAAAAGATATCCGCCTTCTGCCTGTCATGGTCCAAAATCTTTCCGACATCAAGCCGACTCTGGAATTCTACATGGGGAAAAATACCCCTGCCCGAAAGACTTTCATAATGGAAAACCTGGTGAACGACAATGGATGATCTGAAACACCAAATGAGAGACCACTTCATCCAATATGCCTCTTACGTCATTCTTGATCGGGCGATCCCAAACGTCATCGATGGACTGAAGCCGGTGCAGCGGCGCATCCTGGAAACGCTCCGAAGGCAAAACGATGAAAAGCTCCACAAAGTGGCCAACATAGTTGGGCAAACGATGCAGCTTCATCCCCACGGCGACGCCCCCATTTACGAAGCGCTCGTCAACCTCGCCAACAAGGGATACTGTCTCGATAAGCAGGGAAACTTCGGGAGCATCTATACAGGAGATCCTGCCGCAGCCGCCCGCTATATCGAAACCCGCCTTTCCCCTTTGGCCCGAGAAACCCTTTTCAATCCCGACATCACCGAAACAAATCCCTCCTATGACGGCCGGAACGTCGAACCGGTCACCCTACCCGCTAAAATCCCTCTCCTTCTTATGCAAGGCGCCGAAGGGATCGCCGTCGGGATGGCCACCCGGATCCTTCCTCACAACTTCAACGACCTCTTAGAAGCCGAAATCGCCTTCCTTGAAGGGCGCAACTTCCGCGTCTATCCTGACTTTCCTACTGGCGGGATCATGGACAAAAGCGAGTACCAAAAAGGGCTGGGCAAAATCAAACTCCGCGCCAAAATCGAGATCAAAGATCCGAAAACCCTCGTGATCCGGGAAATTTGTTACGGGACAACCACTGAAAGTCTCATCCGTTCCGTTGACGAAGCTGCTAAAAAGGGAAAAATCAAAATTGAAGCGATCACCGACTACACGGCGGAAGATGTTGAAA
>CAYZHU010000149.1:0-4333 GCA_964477585.1 uncultured bacterium | reverse complement strand
AGATAGGGAAAACTTGTATCTCCTTGGATCGAGAAAAGAAAGGCTGGTAACAGGCAAAGGATTAGATAGAGGTTTTTCATTGTGGTTGCCCCTTTAAAAGTTTTGGGAAGTAGTATCCGATCCATCATAGGACCAAGTGATGAGATCGTGTTTTAAACAATAGAGATTGATTCCCGGCACAAATGCGATGTCAGCATCATAAGGATTAAAAATACCATGATTCACTTCAAAATCTAATATTTTTTTAATCCCTGAACGGGTGATAAGCATCGAATGGGTGCGAGCTCTTGCGCCGATTTTACAGAAATTTTCATCAATGTCTACTTGTTTGAGCAAGGCATACTGGTCAAAAGTGGGCATCTCAGGTCGCCAGCAATCATGGCTATCCTCAAAAACATTGAACCCGCACTTCTGATCTGTATACAAAACATCCCAACCGTCCCTTCCAACAAGAGTGTCTAATTTTTTAACGATATCACTCAACTGATGAGGATCGCCTTGAATGACAAAATCGTCTTCTAATACCCAAATCAGCTGATAGTTCGAATCATACGCGTCTTTTAGGACTGAAAGATGGCTTAAAGTACAACCCACCGCACCAGGAGACAGTCCGGCATGAAAACACGTTGTTTCATAGGAAGAAGCATCTAATCGCTTTCTTTCCCCTCTACCTGGCATAAAGGAGACATCGGAATGTTCGTTCCATCCATTGTTAACAAATGACATTCCGGGGAGAAATTTCAACCCCACATCATGGAATACTTTTTCGGGCAGAACCCATCCATAAATGGCTGGGAATCGGCAAGGGGAGATCCCATAGTTTTTCAATTGAGCGAGGGATCTTTGGAGCTTTTCAGGTCTTTTATCGAGGTTGATCAAATAAACATAATCAATCTCATCTATCTCTTTTTGATACCGACTCTTATCCTCAATTTTTCTTAAATGCGAAGCGACTCCTTCGATAGGGTACCAAGTCACGACCACATTACCTGCCCCAGTGACCGGATTTTCTGACTCGACTTTGATGATACGCCCCTCTTTAGTAAGTAAAGAGACGACCTCATCAACTGTCAGAGAATCTACGCCGTAATAACTGGAAACATAATTATATGTGATATAGCCTCTTGGAATGAGAGAGACAACTTTCTCAAGATACTCCCGCTGCTCTTGTTCCCCAATTTCAGAGAAAGCATAGTTACTAATAAACAGGTCGTATTCGCGCGCTTTGCTTAGTTTTGTGTTGGATAGGTAACGAATGTGAGGCACATGAAAATGATCTAAATACCTGGAAACTAAAGGAAGACATTCTGGCAGATCGATAAGAGTATAACTCTTGAATCCAAAAAGATCATGAAGAATTTTGCATTGGCCTCCATAGCCTCCCCCTATTTCGAAAATCCTAAAATTCTTCAAATCTCCGAATTCCCTTCGCAAATCTCCAGCAATTTTCACATAGCGCAAGGTGGTGGGGCAAATCCGGCCAATCTTTGGATATTCGTAAGCAGCTGGTTCTCCAAAATGATCGTCGGCACAAATCTGAGATATCTCTGAAAGAAGGTGAGGGTATTTTTGCTCTATAACTTCGAGCATTTGCAATCCTTGCTCATAAGTAACATTTTCCACCATCCGCTGCATGGCTGTATCACTTCGGAATCTCTTAAACGTCTCTTCATCTTTAGCGGCTCGGGGACAGAATTCAGGATAATATTCCGTCACTTCGGTAACACTTAAAGCATTCAGGCAGTTCAATAGGAGAAAAAAGAAAGCCGTTCTAATCATGAGGGAGGTCCTTTTTTATTTGTTCTTCGATCCAAGGATATAATTTCCGCAGCCCATTTTCGAGAGAGGCTGCGGGTGCCCACCCAAGTGTTTTTGCGATCAAACAGTTATCCGATCTTCTTCCTCGAACTCCTTCGGGTCCTGGAACATTCACAATATGAATTTGTTTTCCTGCAATTCGGGCGATCAGCAAAACCAAATCGTTGATCGAGATCATCTCTTCAGACCCGATATTTAAGATGGGAATCCCTTTTTCTGCAGCCATCAATCTCCAGATCCCTTCGATACACTCGTCGATATAAAGAAACGTGCGGGTCTGATCCCCTTTGCCCCAAATTTCAACAGTGCTGCCATCGCAAGCTTCGGCAACTTTTCGACAAAGAGCCGCGGGAGCTTTTTCCCGTCCTCCTTTACAAGTGCCTAGAGGGCCAAAAATATTGTGAAATCGGGCGATCCGAATATCCATCCCATAGTCCCTAGTGTAAGAGAGATAGAGCCGTTCGCTAAAAATTTTCTCCCACCCATATTCCGTATCGGGAGCTGCTGGATAGGCAGAATCTTCGCTGCAGTTCGGGTTGTTTGGATCTACCTGATTCCGCTCGGGATAGGCACATGCTGAGGAAGAATAGAAGATTTTTTTCGCCCCTGTTTTTCGACACTCTTCGAGAACAAGAAGATTGATCAAGGCCGAATCGTGCATGATCTCTGCATCGTGAGTTGAGATATACCCCATTCCCCCCATATTGGCAGCGAGTTGACAAACTTCATCAAAGGAGCTGTTTTCTAAAAATAGCGCCTTTTCAGCCCCAGAGGGAAATCTGAGATCGAGAAAGAGAAATTCATCTGCCCGAGTCGGCTCGAATTCGGGCGGCTTAATATCCACCCCTCTTACCCAGTACCCTTCAGTTTTATATTTCTTCACCAGATGGTGGCCAATGAATCCCCCAGCTCCACATACCAAAGCAGTTTTTTGCCCGGGGAGAGGCTCTGCGAATAGTAATTCGGCAAATAACAGAAAAAACAAGAATTTCATTGAAAACTCCCTGGATCATTCGGAGCCCCCCAATTGGCATCTATCAAAATCCATTCTGGAGGAAGGCGGTCGTCCGTTGGCAATGGATAAGAGGGATGAAACCAAACACGAGGGGCAATCACAATCTGATCGGGATTTTGATTCAGCCAAGCGCTCCACCATCCAAAAGTAGAATTCGTAATGATATTGTGCTTACAAAATGAGAGGAGAAAGAAATGGATATAGTGGGGTTCATTTTCAATAAAAACTACATTTTCTAATTCTTCCGGAACTGCCGACCTGGCAAATTCAAGGTCATTGCCACTGACGACGAAAAGAGCCTCTTTTGGGAAGTACGCCATCGCTTTTCTAATGTAGTCTTTCCCATATTGCGCATATCTTTCCGCGGTGGGATCTTCATAATTATATCGTATTTGCACTCCCACCGAACAAGGATGTTCTATCAGCCAAGCATATTTTCTTTTCATATACTTGAGGTCATCGGCACGTGGAGCAAAGAGCTCAAGCAACCGCTTTCTATGGTGATGGAAATATTTCTCCGATTGAAAATATCCAGCGAGGCGCATGTAGGGCTGATAAGGAATCGGATGATAGGCAAAAGTGGGCTCATCCCAATGGAAGTGCGCCGGGCCTGGACTGCTAATTTTGCATCTAAAAAAAATATGCTCGTAATTCACAGGGCTGTTTTGCGGATTGAACCCTCCGTGATTCGTCAATTCGGGGAAGTAGGGTTCAGCACCATTGTCCCAAGCCAGAGCATAGGCAGTCGCTACCTGAAATAAGTTATTTCCCAATTCAGCAGAAATGGTTCCAATGATGTAGGGCTTATCGCTAAACAGAAAACAAGGCAACAGCCAAAGTAGAATCCATTTCTTCATTTTTTCACCATGTATTCAAACAGATCTCCATAAAGATGGCGAACTTGATCGAGCACCTCTTCGGAGTCGAGAAGAACCACCTTCTTCCCTTGAATCGCAAGTCGTTGAGCCACAGCAAGTTTCTGAGAAGCGTCGATAATTGGCACAGGGCATTGAGGTTTATAGGCAACGTCTTCAAACAAATATTGTTTTAAGTTTTGGTCCAAAAGTTTGCGCGCCATATAATCGGCATGGAGATCATTCGTCCGATCCGTCGCACGAAAAAGGAGAGGCTCGATCCCTTTTTGCTCTGCAAAAGAACTTAAGCCGCGGTTGTCTCTCGGAAAACAAGGCCCTCCAAATCCGTAGCCCGACTTCAAACACTTCGATCCCACTCTTTGATCCCTGCCTAGGGCTCTTAAAATGGCCGTTTTATCAGCTCCCGGCGTTTCGTCCGCAATATCTCCAACCAGATTTGCAAAAGCGATTTTTGCCGTTACAAAACAATTCAGCGCCAATTTGGCAATTTCTGCACTAGCAACTGACATTCTCTCTATAGCAGGCGAATTGAGACATACTTTCCGAGCCATCGCTTCGATCAGATCACCTCCTTCAGCAGATCCTTCGCCAATGAGCACTAAATCGGGAGAACGGAATCCCTTCA
>CAYZHU010000148.1:0-4361 GCA_964477585.1 uncultured bacterium | reverse complement strand
TTTCTGGACGTTTTATGTAGGCAGTCTTGCTGTGAAAGTCCAAACAAATCGTATGCTTTTTGAAAAAATCAACGCCTAGAATCCCGTCGCACTCGATTTGATCGCTATAATTGAATAACCGAAATGTCCAGTGGCCAAAATCTTCGCTTCCAATTCTGAATTTATTAGTAAGATAAGGTGATTTCCTTGCTTCAATGTCTTCAGGAAATAATGAAAGCCGCAAGATCGAACAAGTAGCTCCCGTGTCCAATAGAAATCTTTGTGGGCCAAAATCTGTTTCAGCTATAAGAACAAGACCCCATTTTTCTAGCTGAAAGGGAGGCGTGCGAAGTGACCCAGAGAATAACCTGCCTCATGAATCAATGCATCCATATTTTTTGCGACAACAAGCGTCGAATGAGGAAAATCAAGAAAAACAGTTCCTTCATTGAAAATAGTCCATCCGATTCTCCCATCGACTGTCAATAGCTCTAGTCGATCTTTGAAACGATTCCATAAACCACAAATTTGCGAAGTTCTGGCGTCCTTGATGAAATCTAGATTTTCCTCGAAGCCGATTAAGCCATCGATCACCAAATTCGATAACTTTACTTCGGGCAATTGGAAGGCTTGCGTTGAGTATCTCTTCCCTCTAATGCCAACATAAGGAGTGATTTCAAGAGGTTTTTTGTTTTTAATTCCTTGTAGAGTTCCTTTATGAAGGTCAATGGGATGAGAAGACCCTAAATCGATTAAAAGCGAATATTTTTTGTTTTCAATTTCAACGCTTATTTTCGGCTGATCGATAAACGGAAAAAAGCTTACGGGAAGCTTAACGAAGCTCTTCGCTATAGGGGGAGCGGTTTTTAAAAAAAAGAAGATCCCCAAACTGAGTAGAAAGAGTACAAGAATGAGGGATCTTCTTTTTGCCATTAATTGTCGTCCACATCTTTATCAAAATCTCGATCGCGTGAATCTGGAGAGTCTGGAGCTGCTGCATTTCCGCCATTCTCTGCAGAGGAATTGCTATCATCCTTATCTTTCCATGTCCATGTCCATTTTCCCTCTATAAAACCGCCCCGTCTTTCATCATAACCGGCTTTGATTTCAGCTTCACTTTCGTCAGAGGGTCTTGACATACTTGGTTTTCTTTCGATTTTGCAATTGTGCAATGAACGATGCATTTTATTTACAGGAAAAGCGCGCATAATAGCAGAAATGTCAATTCCATCCACTTCCTGAACATACCGTCCATTCCAATGAACGTCCTCGTCTATAGTATTAACAAGAGTCTCTTGGGTCTGTTCCGATAGTGCATCAATATCCATATATCCCTCCTTATTTTTGGGAGAGAGCCTTATATATAAATTCTTTATTTACAGGCAACAGATTTTGAAGTACCTTACAGCTGCAGCAAAAATCTACAGTTGCGATTATTTCGAATAACGGCCATTCTTAAGATAGAACCATGGGAGGACCAGTGGCTATTGATTCGAGAAAATCCATGCCTATTTTGCCCAAGTCGCGCGATATTGACTTAGCTGTAAAAGCATCATCCGAAATGCGAACTTTTTTATCCGGCGATGGGAAAGGAGATGTTCGGTTTTCTCTTAGAAGAGCGACGGACAGAGGATCTGTCGAATTTCTACTTCCCCAGACAATTGTCGAATTTCTTTTTAGCACTATTCGCCACATTGCAGATGGGAATGCTGTCACTCTTGTCCCTATTCATGCAGAGTTAACAACACAAGAAGCCGCTAACTTGCTCAATGTCTCTCGTCCCTACTTAATCCAACTCTTGGAGAAAGGGAAGATCAAATTTCATAAAGTAGGAAGGCACAGAAGAATTTTGTTTGCAGATATTCTTAAATATCAGGAAGAATCTAAGAACAAAAGTCGCAAAGCGCGCGATGAATTAACCAAAGAAGCGCAAGATTTAGACCTTGGATATTAAGTGCTATCAGGATTTGTCGTCCTTTTTGATGCCTGTGTTTTATATCCCGCCCCTGTGAGGGATCTTCTCTTAGAGCTTGCAGCGGCGGGCCTTTTTAGGGCAAAGTGGACGGAAAGGATCCATGACGAGTGGATTCAAAATCTCCTAAGGAAAAGACCCGATCTTATATCCGAACGACTCGAAAGAACCCGAAAACTCATCAATGAAAGCGTTGAAGACTGCCTTATTGAAGAATATGAGCACCTTTGCCCTCAGCTGAATCTGCCGGATCCAGACGATCGGCATGTTTTGGCTGCAGCTATCAAGGGACAGGCACAGATGATTGTCACATACAATCTTAAAGATTTCCCTGCCAATAGTCTTGAAAAATATGGCCTCGAAGCTCAGCACCCCGATGATTTCTTTCTCAACCAAAGCGATCTTCACCTACCCGCTTTTCTATCATCAGTGAAAAATTGTAGAAATCGAATGAAAACTCCTTCAAAAACATCGAATGAATATCTCGGAATTATGCGGAAACATTCGCTTGCAAAAACTGTTGAGTTTCTTAACAGCTACATCGAATTGATTTAGATATAAAAACGAACGACAAAATTTTCAATTGCAATACCAGCGAATGGTGCGCTGCAGCCCTTCTCGCAGGGAAATGCAGGGTTGCCAGCCGAGTTCGTTTTGGATTTTTGCTGCGTCGAGTGCGTAGCGATAATCGTGGCCGGGGCGATCTTGCACAAAACGGATGAGAGAGTGATAGTCGCCAGGTCTTTCTGCTTGCACAAGCTCGATGAGTTGATGAAGCAGTTCCAAATTGCTCAGTTCGGTTTTGCCGCCGATGTCGTAAACTTGTCCCTTTTTCCCTTTTTGCAAGATGAGCCAAACGGCTTCTGCATGATCGTCGACGTAGAGCCAATCGCGCACATTCGCCCCACGGCCATAAACGGGAAGGGGTTTTTTCTTGAGACAGTTGTGGATCATGAGGGGGATGAACTTTTCAGGATATTGACACGGGCCGTAGTTGTTGCTGCAGTGGGACATTGTCGTCGATAGGCCGTATGTTTGAGCAAAGGCGCGGACTAAATGATCCGAGGCGGCTTTTGAAGCAGAGTAGGGAGAGTTGGGCCGGTAAGGGGAATTTTCATTGAAAGAGCCGCTTTCTCCAAGCGAACCATACACTTCATCGGTAGAGATGTGATGAAAATGGACGTGGGGATTTTTACGCACCGCCTCGAGAAGAGAGAGTGTCCCCTTCACATTCGTTTCAACGAAGGGAAGCGCTGAGGCGATGCTCCGGTCCACGTGGGTTTCTGCAGCAAAATGGACGATTGCGTCGATTTCGTGTTCAAGAATAAGTTGCTCTATGAGTGGCTGATTCAGGATGTCTCCTTGAACAAACCGGTATCGGGGATGCTCGTGAAAGCCATTGAGATAATCGAGATTGGCGGCATAGGTTAGAAGGTCGTAATTGAGAATGCGGCCCGTAAATGAGGAAGAGCGGAGCAAATAGCGGATGAAGGCAGAACCGATAAATCCGGCGCCTCCCGTTACGAGTAGGCTGGCAATTCTGCGCATAAAAATTCTCTCAATCCTTCCCGCCAATGGCGAATAGATATGTGTTGCTCGATTTTCCTGGTATCGAAAGCGGAATAAACGGGGCGTTTGCAGGGAGAAGGAAATGTGGAGCCTGGCACTGGAATGATCGATTCCGTCATCACCTTCAGGCCTAACGACTGGGCCTCTTCGCGCATGGCGACGCCAAATTCATACTTAGTCGCAATGCCGGCATTCGCGTAGTGAAAGAGGCCTGTTTGGTCTCGCATCTGTAAGATCGCATCGACGAGATCGGGAACGTAAGTGGGACGGCTCCAATGATCGTTTGTCAGGCGGATCTCTTTTTGGGTCTGCAGCATGTGCAAAAGCTTGGAAACAAAATTTTTCCCACCGCAGCCAAATAGCCAGGAGACCCGAATCACCAATGACGACGATAAAATGCGCTGCTCTCCTTCGAGTTTGGTCTTGCCATAATAATTGCAAGGGCCGAGGGGATCTTGCTCTGTTAATGGCCGATGCACATTGCCAGGAAACACGTAGTCGGTCGAAATGTGGATCAGCTTGGCCCCGATTTCCATCGCCGCTTGAGCTAAATTCTCGGGCCCGAGAACATTCGCCCGGTAGGCTTCTGCCCGCTGGTCCTCTGCCGCATCCACCTGCGAGAAGGCGGCGGCATTCACAATGTGAGTCACCTCAGGATGTTTCTTCAAAAAGGTCCGAATACTGACCAAATCGGCAATATCGACTTCCCTCCCCGAATGTAAAGCAGCTTTACATTTGGCGCAAAGCGCTGAGCCTAAAAGTCCTTTAGCGCCTGTGATCCAATACATGGGACGTCTCCTTAAAAAATGGACTTTCTTTATCTCGGGGGGCGAGGATGGGG
>CAYZHU010000147.1:0-4396 GCA_964477585.1 uncultured bacterium | reverse complement strand
ATCGATAAACTTTTCTTTATTTTCTCCCCAATGAATGAGATGCCTCCCAGAAGAAAAATAGTACGGTTCACAGTATTGGGCATCTTCTTCACAAGCGAGTTTTAGATTCTCAAATGAGACTCTATTGTCATCCTCAGCTACAATTAACGCATAGGGACGATTTATGTGAGCCAAATGATCCCTAGCAAAGAGATCGAGCTTATAGGCTCCTACTACAGCGCTAGCAACTCGATAGCGCAAATTCTTTTCTTGGTCGACCTTCTTCTGGGCTTCAATATCTCCGCTTTCATACACAGGATAGGAACAATCGAGCTCTTTATAATTACAATAATTTCGCCAAAATCTGAAAAAATTTAATTCCAATCGCTTACTAAAATTATTTCTTTTTATGAATATGCCTGGAGCGTACAAGATCAAGGAACAATTTTCTGGAATGAGATTCATTTTGTCGAGCGCAATCAAAATGGCCCCGCCCATAGAATATCCAATGAGAACTACTTCCTTGTATTTTTTTGCATATTTTTCAATTTCGTCGCCAAAAAATTGGAGAAGTTTATTCACATTAAATCGACTCATTTCTTGTAAATTTCGAGAATGAAATGGCGCTAGAGGCGCGTAATAATCTACTGGCAAATTTTTTGCTTCCAGCCCTTCTATTACATCTTTAAAAATAAAAGGACTTTCCATAAAACCATGAATAAAGAAAGCTAGAGTCGGTTGACCTGTAAAATCTGCAATGGTCTCATTCCCAACAATTACTCCATTTTTATCTCGGGTATATAATTGATCTATCACTCTCTCAGCTTCTCGATCTGGAAGATAACCGCTGATGAAAAAATCAATAATAAGAGAAAAAATTCCAACGAGAAGGAATATTAGATACAAGCGCGCTGGCTTTAAAAGCGCTGAGACATACATAAGATTAGTAGTCGCTAACCTCTGAGTTGTGTATTTGAAAAGACAGGTTTTTAGTTTTTCTAACAAATCAGGATTGATTTCATCAGCAGGTAGAATCAATACTGATGTTGGTTCCAAGGCCTGTATTGAGGCAGACCTGGATCCCTTTTGAAACATTGCCATTTCTCCTACAATTTCGATTTCTCCAAATTCTCTAATGAGAAATGTATTATTAGATTCGGGTTCTGTTTTATAAACACCTACTTTCCCTTTTGTAATAAAAATCAGAAAAGTTCCCGTTTCTCCTTCTTTTATAATCCATTCATCTTTTTGGAATTTTTTTTCATGGAAATGGGGGATTAGGAGATCTAGTTCTTCATTTGAAAACGAGGCAAAGACTGAATTTTTTTTAAGGAGTTTTCGAATGTCGAAAGGATAACCAGGCATTGTCAATATCCAACGTCTTGAAATAGTGAATTTAAATCAATTGACTGTTTCTTCCTATATAAAATTAAGGCAGTTTCAGGACAATTCGTAAAAATTCCATCCACGCCAAACGATTTCAGGAGCCACATTTGCCAGGCTTTATTAACCGTCCAAGTATGTACGAGGAAACCTGATCGATGGGCAGATATTACTTGCCAGGGGTAGCTTTCGTAGCCCGCAGGACCCAACCCTTGAACGATCCCATTTGCTTTTGAAAGAACATCGCTCCAAGGAAGTCTGTGCTCATAATCCAAAAGCCAAATTCTTGGAATCTCTGGAGCTAATTCTTTAAAACGCACCAAACTGTTCAAATCAAATGATTCAAATATGATTTTTTCTTTGTCGAGGCGCCCCTTTTTATTCAACAGCTCTACAATTTCTTTTTCATATCCCGGATAGAGTGTCGGCGACTTGCTTTCAATATATAGATGTCCTTGATCCCCAGCTAGATCTACGATCTCTTCAAGAGTCAAGACATGGAGTCCTACATAAGAGCTCCTGGCTCTCTTTGGAAAGTCGCGATTGAACCAAGAGCCTGTATCGAGCTGCTGTACTTCATTCCATGTGAATGTTCCGATCGGATCATTAACTCTTGAAGGAAAAACCTCTTTGATGTTCGTGGTTCTTTCAAAATCCTTATCATGGACGGCGATCAGAACTCCATCTAAAGTTCTTTGAATATCCATTTCCAGATAGTCGGCTCCCATTTTTTGTGCTAAAAGAAAGGCAGGCTTTGTTTCTTCTGGCGCAAAATAGGAAGCTCCTCGATGAGCTATTACAAGGGGAGAGGGAGTCCATCTCACAATGAAGAAAGCGGCGATGATCAAAAAAACAATGATAATAAGAAATGCTTTCATGACATCGATCCTATAGAAACTCGGTTGTAAATTATTTTCTACATAATATCCAACGCAAATGTTTTATCATTGGCCGAGTAATGATTTGCCCAATGGAGTGAGATTGATTTTGGGCTGCGTGTAGCTTGGATCCTCAAGATAATGCACAAATTCTTTCTGGATGTGGTCTTGAGTGCGTTTGAGTTCGGGATAGGTAGGGTTGTGGCCAGTAGAGACGCCCGTTTCAAAAGCTTCTATTCTAAGAGCCATTCCCTCGTTCATTAGCCTTGCTTTGGGGACATAACACAAATAGCCAACCATTCTTACTTTGGGGTTATCGCTTGAGGGCCTATCTTTCCTTGGATGCTGGTTCCAATGAATCGTTCTTGAGTCCCATAAAATGAGCGAGCCGCGAGGAGCTGTTACATGCTTCATGCAATAAGTGTTTTCAGACTCATCTGCGCCAAGGTTAAAAAAGTCCCGTAAATAGTCATCTCTGGAGGCTTCTTGGGCGTCGAGGATTTCGAGTTGGGGGGCAAATTCACTGAACCTGAGATGAGACTTTGGAATGCAGTAAAACCCTCCATCGCAATCGTCGGAATCTTCAAACAAAAACTGTCCCTGGATCGTGAATGGCTCCGTTTTCAACGATGACTCGCTAACGAAGCCAATGGGCGGGTTATTATCGTGCGCAAAGCTGTCTTGGCGCCTCAAGATCGTCTGATCAACATGGGGCCATGGCTCAATAGAACCTTCCCTTATCTCTGGCGGGCACATTAGGGATAGCCCGTCCATACTTACGATCAGGTCGGTTGTATTCCATATTTGAGCAAATACATCGACGATGCGAGGATCTTGTCTTAAATCCCACATGACTTGAGTTTGGCCAGCAGGCCCCGCAAAGATCCCGTAGAGGTTATGCATTGGAAATGCTTCTTTCCAGTTGCTTCTGTCGTCCATCCTGCAATTAGGCCAGGCCTTCTCTATGTATTCGTGCCAGACGCGTTGGTATAAAACTTCTGTTTCAGACGTCGAAAGGACCTGCGGAATGACGCAATACCCCAGTTCTTCAAGATCCTTAAGGTAGGGGAGAGACTGCGGGTCTTGTGTGTACATGAACGTGGGGATGAGCGATGAAAAAACAAACAAAAATGAATAGAGGTATCTCATAAGGGCATTAAAAATAATTGTTATCAAAATTTTGCACAAGAAAATTTGAGGTTATTTGGATGGGTGGCAAGTGTATCGGAGGAGACTTCGGGTATAGCTTTTAGACGGACGAGATCAACGCAAAGCCTCCAGAAAATATATTAATATCTTTGTCGCAGAGAAAAAAGGTGGTACGGAGTAGAGCTATGTATCCTACCTTATAAAAAGATCTAGCGTTTACTTCTTCTTTTCTTTGGGGTGCGGGGCATCCCCGCCAGTCCGCCGATTTCAAAGAAATCGTGCGGAACTGCAGTAATGATCATTTTCATATCCTGATTTTGATCTACTGTTCAAATAAATTTTGTTGGTCTATTGTGGAAAAGATGAAAAAGGCTTTTTTACTGGGTTCGTTTGCGATCGCCTCTGTTCTTTGGGGTTTGCCTACTCCGCGCCCGCCTGCAAGCCAGTCGGCAGGCGTTATCGAAAGAGAGCTGCAGAGAGAATATGAAGCAAAGGTTTTAGAGCCAGATAAAGAAATCCCAGTGCTTGAAATCGATATTCCTGAAGAGAGATTGCAAATGCCGAAGGGGGCAAAAGTTTCTATTCAGGAGATTGCGATCGAAGGGAATGAATCGTTTTCTTGCAAAGAGATTCTAAAATGGGTGATAGATTGGACCTGCGGGGAATGGTCTCTCGAAGACATTTACAAGATATGTAAAATCATCGACGAGAATTATGCGAAGAGGGGCTATTTTCTGGCTCGCGCTTATCCTCCTCCCCAAAAGATCGAAAAGGGAATCCTTACCATCCGGATCATCGAAGGCAGGCTGGGGGATGTCGAAGTGGAGGGCAATTACAGATACAGCACTGCGTTCATCCAAAAGTATTTCACGCGGCTTCAGAATCGGCCGGTGCGATATGAAGAATTCATGCGGGCGCTTATATTGTTGAATGAAAATTCCGATCTGTCGGCAGGAGCTGTTTTCCAAAAAGGAAAAGAGTTGTGGACGACCGATCTCATCATCCGC
>CAYZHU010000146.1:0-4437 GCA_964477585.1 uncultured bacterium | reverse complement strand
TAACGTCGATCATGCGCATAGTAAATGCATCGTTTTTGATGTTGATTCCGTCTATAATCCTTTTTTTTATGTATTTTATTATTACCAAACATGCGCGAAAGAAATTTTAACAATATTTTAGCTGATTTAATAAAATTGGCAGATTCTCTTCTCGAGCAGCCAAAGCCCGATAATGAGAATAAACTGCACCCCAATTACTCTCTTTTTCACAAAAAAAGAACAGGAAACTTCCTGATCAATCTTTTTTGTAGGCATAGATCTAAAATAGAAAAGACTTTTCATTTTACAGATCTTTTGAAAGAAGTGACCGCTGAACGGAAGAAAAAGGGCTGCGAGGGAGAGTATATTCAGAAGCTTTCGCCTTCTCTTGATGCAGAGTTTGTCCTGTTCGGAGACCTATTCGGCGCCTTTCACTCGCTCCTAAGAGATATGGAAGAGCTGCAAAGACTAGGGATAATCGACGGAAGCCTCAAACTGCAAAAAGCGAACTCTTATCTTGTATTCAATGGGAATCTGATCGATTCCACTCCTTTAAATCGGCATACCCTCACAGTGGCTCTTATACTTCTTGTGCAAAATCCAACGCAGGTTTTCTATATTCGGGGAAGCCGCGAGAGCAATGAAGAGTGGCATAACTACGCCCTTAAACAGGAATTGATGCATGAGGAAAGGGGAGCTTCTTCCGAATTTATCCCTCTAAATAGTGCAATCAACGACTTTTTCAACACCCTTCCTTTAGCCCTCTATCTCAAAATTCCCTCTTCCGAAGGGGCCGATTTCGTCCGTTTATCCCATAGCAGCCAACTTCGTGAAGCGGATTTTACTCCGTTTTTGCTTGAAAGCGATAGCAAAGCGGTGAAGGAGCTGCAGCTCAAAGACCTTCGCTATCCCAAGAAACCTTTCCTCCTCAAACTGTTTTTCAAAGGGCTTGACCGCAGCTTCAGCTACCGGCCTACGACTGGGTTTGAATTACTCCCTTCCGAACATGAAACGATTGTCTGCTCGCTCCTCTCCGCGCCTACAAAGGCTTGTCAGGAGCTTTACGGCTTTTATAACGATTCCTTTGCTATCTTTAGACCGCAAAATTGGACTCTCCATCACTATACGCAGGATATCCGGCAGCAAAAAGGATTCAATATAGAGGTCTATAACCTAGGGTCCCCAGGCCATACCGCCCTTGCCAAAGACAAAAATACCATTCTCTTGGGCTGCACTCTCGATCTTTCCAAATCTTCCTCTTTTTTAGGCCTTAGGCTAAAAGAAGGGATTGTTTTAGGAGCGGCTGAATGCAATCAATTCGGGGGCGGCCAGATCCTCTCTCCCATCTTTTTAGACGATGAATATACGCCTCATAAGGCGCTTAGAAACGTGCAGGAGTTTTTAACGCTCTACCACACCAACCTCATCTTTTCCCCTTTAGGGACGCCAACAACCGAGGCTTTCCTTTCTTTAGCCAAATCCAAAGAAGCCTTGATCCTTTTCCCTTATACCGGAGCCAGCATCTTCAGGCAGCCCGATCTCGACCATATCCTCCATTTCCGAACCTCCTATACGAATGAAACAGAAGCCTTGATCCACTACGCTATTACCAATCTCCGCATTAAAAAGTTCGCCCTTTTCTATCAAGACGATGCCTACGGCCAAGCGGGGCTGGAAGGGGCTAGAAAAGCCTTTGCCAAACATGAGATCAAACATTGGCTTGAAATTTCCTACCTAAGGAACTCTCCCAATATCAAATCAGCCGCAGCTTCGATCTTGGAGTTCAATCCCGAATCGATCATTTTTATCTCCACCTACGCTCCTTCCGTCTCGCTCGTCCATACGATGACGCCGGCCCATCTGCACAATAAGGTGCTCATGGGAATCTCTTTTTTGACCGATCTCTTCCGCGATTTTCTCAAAAGTAAAGGGCTTCCTTTCATCATCTCCCGCGTACTTCCCGATTGCAATAAAGGAGAGTTAGAAATCGTCGGCAAATACCAAAAAGCGATGCAGACTTACAACAAGAGCTCTATTTACACGCCCGATTCTTTAGAGGGCTACGTCAATATTCTCTTCTTTGCCGAGATGATCAAGCAAATACCGCCTCCGATCACTAAAGAGAAGATCATCCAGCAGGCTCCTCAATTCAAAAATTATCCCTTCTATGGGCTAACCCTGAATTTCGATCCCAATACGAGGACCTTTTTCAATAGAGCCTGGGTAGATCCAGGAGATAAGGAGTGGATTGAGTTTATCCCATGAAAGATCGGTTTTTTAGAAAGTTTTTCAAAGCATTATACCGAAAGTCGACAGAAACTGAATCGGTTAACAGTCTCTAATGGAGGAGATCATGAAGTTTGTTGTTTTACTAGGAAGAATTCTTTTTTCATTAACTTTTATGTTGGAAAGTTTTGGCGGCTCTCCCAAGGAAACGGTTGCTTGGGCTGCTCAAAACGGTATTCCCATGGCCTCTATTATTGTTCCTTTAGCATGGATAGTTGCTTTTCTAGGGGGATTCAGCATTCTTCTAGGATATAAAGCAAAGATCGGCGCCTGGCTTTTAGCTTTGTATAGTCTTTGCCTTGCCTTCGTGATCACCAAAATGTCTATGCGAGATCCTGCCATTCCAGCATTTGTGCCGATGTTGATCTTGATCAGACATCTATCCACACTTGGGGCGGCGTTGATCATCGCTTATTTTGGTTCGGGCCCTTTCAGCTTGGATCATAGGAAACATAGGTCCTTATGATTGCGTTTTTTCGCGTAGTAGGACTTCTTCTTTTGGCATTAGGTATTGCATTCCTTGTGTATGGGATGAATCAATCTGAAACTTTTGCTAATAGATTTCTCAAAGAAATGGCAGGAACGTACCCTGAAGAAACCAAAAGGTTCATTTTTTGGGGTGTTGCAATGATTGCAATTGGCGTTGGCATCTTGTTTGCGAGCTTTTTCAGAAGAAAAAAATAAAAAAGCTAGTGCTGCGAACAAGAGCAGGTTCCGGCTGGCACCGAGGTGATGGCGCCGCTTGTTGTAGGCGCTGGATTATTACTTGTAAGAGACGGTTCTTCTAAACGAAAGGTGGCCCCCGCGTTCGAGAGGAAAAAGCCTGTAGTAGCGCTCGGGCTGGTATTTTGGAGAAGCTGCAGGCAGAGGTCTCCAGAACCTGTGTTATTGGCCAAAAGGCCGTAAGTAGAGGGGGTACTGAGAGTATTCCCATTGATGGCAGCGCATAGAGAGGTGGAGTTTTCTAAGTCGATAGAGGTGGTTGCTGTATTAGATCCACTGATGCGATTATTTGTAGCTACCAAACTTGTACTTCCATTATCTGCATTCACAAAGATGCCATTCGTAGAAAAGCCGGTGAGGGTGTTGTTCTGCATGTCTACTGTTAATTGACTATCTGGATTTGCTCCGATATTGCTTAGTGAAGCACCATTTGTAAATCCCGTGACAGAATTGCTCCGTATTTCTGCCTGCAGTTCCATTGCGCCAGATCCTTGGGCCACACAAACAATGCCAGGAAAGATGGCGCTTGTAGTGGTGATTTGATTGCTCCCTATAGAGCCTGTCATCGTTCCGCCAAAATCTGGCTTGTGCTCTAGATCAATGCCGATAGCGGTATTTTCGATCGTATTGTTACTGACATCGTAAACAAAGGGTTTTGGGCCTCCATGCTTGATCAAGAGAATGCCTTCAGTGCCCCCATCTATCGTATTATTTATAACAGAGATAAAGAAGTCATTCGTGATATCTACAAGAGCTTGAATGCCTGCAAATGCGCCCGAATCCTTGAGGATCTGATTGGCATTGCATAGGATTTGTCCCCCAGCGCTATTTAGCGACTGCACAAGGATGCCTCTATTGGTCGTATTCAGAATGGTATTCCTTGTGATGTTCATAGAGTAGCTCGAGCTATTAAATCCTTCGATGAAGACTCCCGTTGCAATCGTATCGATCGTATTATTTATAATGAGCCCTTGCATGCTACTTGTTTGGAGGCTTCGTAAGAGCACTCCTACAGAAAAGTCGCTTCCATTTCCTGTCATCTGGTTATTTTCTACGAGTGCTGTTCCCGAAAAATTATTTCCTACGATTCCAGCAGAAGCAGTACCTAAATGCAGGATGTTATTTTTTGCCACGAGATTCTGGATTAAGTTATTTGTTCCCACAGCTGCAAAGGTATTGGGAACATTTACTCGAAGACCTGAGACTTCATTGTTATTGGCGAGTTGAACAACAAAAAGGGGAGTAGAGCCGGTGATCAGAGGCATAGTAGTTGTCTGACTCGGAATAGAAATCATGCCGAGTGTGGTGGTGAGCGTTTGCACCGTTGCCGACCCCCAAAGCTTTTGAAAATCCTGCATCGTAAAGCCTGTATCGAGATTCGTGGATGTGCCGTCTCCTGGGAAGATGTAGATGATGTCGTTCACACTCGATGCATTTTGTGCTTGAAGA
>CAYZHU010000145.1:0-4554 GCA_964477585.1 uncultured bacterium | reverse complement strand
CGACGAGAGGAGCGATGAGTCGGAAAATCGAATGGTCGCATGTTTTTTCTAGGCTCTCTACCGCGTGGGAATGGACCTTTTCGTTGCGGCTATGGAGCGAGCGGACGAGGAGTTCCGGATCTTCGAGAGAGCCAGCAGCGCCGAGGAGATGGATGATGAAATCGATCACCGATTGGTAGCCGGTGAGAAGGGCGCTTTGGAGCATCTCGAGATCATAGAGGGGATGCTGCGTCTGTACCGTATGGCCAAAGTAGAAATAAAAATAGGCCCTCTCGATCTCTATGTCGAGGATGTCGAGGAGATTGGCTTGGAGCTGGGGGAGCGCTAGCTTTCCTAAGATCTTACTCGCCAAAATGCGGGCCCGCTCCGGCAGGGCGATATCTTTCGTGAGAGTGAGGAGGAGAGGAACGATTTTGAGTCCCATCTGGATAATGATCTCTTCGGTGCGGCGCCGCTCATTGGGACGGAAATAGACGCTTTCGAGGAGGATCTCCTTGATCGTGGTGGAGTCGGCGATTTTTCCGAGGGCGTCGAGAAGGTGGAGCCGGAATGCATTATCGCTTGCAGCGGCAAGTTCTTCAATGAGCCTTGGGGCATAGCGGCTGAGCCGTTTTTCGGCTAATTTCGCAATGCTCCGGGCTGCCGCTCGTTTTACAAAAGCTGAGTTATGGGAGAGGAAGGGGAGCGCTTTTTCCGCAGCTTCAAGAGAACCTTCTTCTCTGAGGATGTCGAGCCCCAAACTCACCTCGTCGATGTTATTGGACTTGAGCATCAGCTCTAGTTTTTTAGCGGCGATGGTCCGATTCAGCGCTGCGTATTCGAGGGTTTGATTGGCGAGCGATTTTTTGAATGTGAGGATAGCAGCCCCTCTCATCATCAAATCGGGGTTATCGAGGTCATCTTCCGCTTTCTCAGGATGGTGGAGCCCCCGTTTCGCCAGATAGAAATTGGCCCATTTGGCAAGCTCTGGCGATTCGCTTTCATAGACCCAAGTATCGATCATTTCGATCGCCTTTGAATCGTTGCTGAAGGGGCTGTTGTCAAGGAGGCGCAAGAACTGGATTTTCGATAGGGTCCCCAAGCTATTTGCCGCTTGGAGGATCTGGGGGATTTTTTCTCCGATATCGAGGAGCGATTCGATCGCTAAGAGCTTAGTTTCTTCAGGACCGAAGAAGAGAGAATCGAGAATATCTTTTTTTGCCTCTTTCTGCTCTCTTTGAGTCATCAGGGAGAGCCACCCTTTCAATTTCCTCTCAAAGTGAAGCGCGTTGTCTTGGAGATTGATCAAGATCGCTTTCGAATAGATCGAACGGATCGTAAGAGCAAGGCCTAAGACGATGAGGGTGAGGCCAAGGCCGAGCCACCTGCCTCCTGATTGGAGTCCGAATAAGAGAAAGGAGCTGAGGAGCATACCCGTAGGCTCAAAGAAGGAATCATTGATGATCCTCACTTTCGACTTGAGTTTGCCCGGGACGGCATTCGAGAGAAGATTGAAGCAATTATCTTCGACGGTAAAGAGGATCCCGTCGACTGCGAAAAGGGCAAAAATCGCAAGTCCCATTGCATCTTTAAAGACCCAGCCGGCGTAGACGGCTAAGAAAAAAATGGGGGTGATCAAGATTGCGTTATTGATCCCTGTGCGGCGGACAAATCTTCCATAGAAAAAGACCCCGAATAAGATATTGACGAACGAGATGAGGGCGCGGCATTTCCCTAAAAATTCGGCGATCTGCCCCTCGGCGATTTCGGAATTGGAGGAGCGGAAAAATCGCCCGAACGAGTCCATGTAGTTGAATTCGGTCACTGTGAGGAGGAGCTGGACGAAGAGGCTAAGAAGGAGGAGGTAAATGGCAAAGCGGGAGCGGATAATCAGTTGGATCACAGAGGCGAAAGAACCGCGGCTTCCAGAGAAGGTCCCCTCTACTGTGTCGTCGTGGACCGCTTTCGATTTCTTGGCGATCCCGCGCGCGACGCCTAAGCCGGACAGGATCGATCCTGCAGCTAAGACGAGGAGGCCGGAAAATCCGATCTTATCAAGTAAAAGATTGATCGCAAGTCCAGAGAGGATTGTCCCGAAGAAATAGGCGGCGCTGTAGATCGAATAGACCCGTTTTGCATCTTGCAGATCATGGTACTGGTCGGTAAAGGTCCATGAGCAGGCGATCATCACAGCGAAGAACATCCGGGAGGCGACTTTTAGAAAGTACCAGAACCAAAGGGAAGGGGAGGAGCCGACAAAAGAGGCTGCGCCAAAACAAAGGAGGGCGCCGAGGACCATGGCGATGGTCAAGATCCGGTAGGGGCTCAAGCTTTTGAGGCTATAGAGGACAAGGGAGGAGACCCCGATCATCCCGAGGGAGATCAAAAGGTAGGCGCGGGGGAGGAATTCGGCTCCGATTTTCTCTAGGAAAAAGCCGTCCGAGAGGGTATCTAAGCAGGAGCTTCCGAAAGCCCAAAGGACTGCCAATTTGGCAAATCGGAAAGCCTGGATTCCCTCGCCTGGGTAAATCCCAAAAACTTTTCTTAATAATTGGTTAACCACTGAGAAACATTGTACCCCATAGAGGATTTTTCTCTAGCACTGAAAGAAAAATTTTATAATATTAAAAACATGAAGGTCTCAAGTCTGCATCTTGGCTTCGTTGGATTTGGTCATTTGGCTCAGGTGATTTGCCGTGCGATTGACGCTGCTCGGCTCATCCCCCGCTCCCAGATTTCCTTTATCCAGCGCGATCCAGACAAAATGAGGAAAAATGAAAAAGAATTTGGGGTTACTTCTACTTCTCTAGATACTCTTATTAAAAAAAGCGATCTGATCCTCATTTGCGTAAGGCCGAATCAGCTCGAGCAAGTGCTCCCTCACCTCGTAGAAAAAGGGATCCATTCGAAGATGGTGATTTCCACCTTGACTGGGATCAAGATGGGCCTTTATCAAAAACATTTTGGCATGGATGCTCAGATCCTTCGCGCAATGCCCAATATCGCCTCTTCGGTTGGGGAGGGGATGACAGTGTTTTCCTACGGAAACCGCCCTTCCCATGACTTCAAGAGCCTTGCCAATTCTATTTTTTCCTGTATGGGGAAAGTGATCGAAGTGCCCGATTCTCTCATGGATATCTCGACGGCGGTGGCCGGCAGCGGTCCAGGGTTTGTATTCAGCCTGATCGAGGCCTTTGCCCGCGCAGGAGAGAAAGGGGGCCTTCCCTATGAGAAAGCGCTTCATATGGCCTCGCAAGCATTTCTTGGTGCAGCCAAAATGATCCAGAAAGGGGGGCTTCCTGAGCAGGTCATCCAGCAGGTGACCACTCCCAATGGGACGACGGAAGCGGGGCTTAAAGTTTTACGCAAAACAGAAATCGATAAACATCTTCAAGCGGTCATCGAGGCCTCGGCAGACCGCGCGCGCCAAATCTCCGAAGAATTACAATTGTAAGTATCTCCACTTGAGCAAAAGAAGGGATTCAGTGTAAAAATGATGGAATCTCTCATTTTTTTTACTTGGGGTGTTTCTGAATGGAAAAGCGAAAATTGGTCATCATTGGATCGGGTCCGGCAGGTTATACGGCAGCTATCTATGCGGCAAGAGCGAATTTACAGCCGATGTTGTTCGAAGGGTTCATGAGCGGCCCATCTGGAGGGCAGCTAATGACGACGACTGATGTGGAAAATTATCCAGGGTTCCCAGATGGAATTCTAGGACCGGAGCTGATGATCCAATTTCGCGGACAAGCTGAAAAATTCGGGACGAAGATTCTGACGGAAGATGTCGTGTCGGTCGAACTGGAGAAGCGCCCCTTTTTGGTGAAAGGATCGTCTACTGAAGTGTTGGCCGATGCGATCATTGTGGCGACGGGCGCTACAGCGAAGAGGCTCGATATCGAAGGGGCAAGAGATGGGGAATTTTGGCAAAAAGGGGTCACCGCATGCGCCGTCTGCGATGGGGCTGCGCCAATTTTTAAAAATAAGCCGCTTTTTGTCATAGGCGGAGGAGATAGCGCGGTAGAAGAGGCGATCTTCTTGACCAAGTATGGGAGCCGCGTCTACATTGTCCATAGAAGAGATCAACTTAGAGCTTCAAAAATCATGGCTGAGAGAGCTAAGAAACATCCTAAGATTGAAATCTTGTGGAACTCTGCCATCGAAAAAGTGATGGGAGACCAAGTAGTGCGGAAAGTCCTTTTGAAGAATTTGACCACAGGCAAAGCTGAAGAGCGGGATGCGGGAGGTCTCTTTTTTGCCATTGGCCATCAACCCAATACAGAGTTTTTAAAAGGACAATTAGAAACGAACGAGACGGGCTATATCATAGTGAAAGGAGGGTCGACCTATACTTCTTTAGACGGCGTTTTTGCCGCAGGCGATGTGCAAGATCATATTTATCGGCAAGCGGTTACGGCGGCAGGAACGGGCTGCATGGCTGCTTTAGATGCGGAGCGGTGGCTTTCTGAAATGGAATTGGCATGAGAGTATTTTGGCTGTTGATCTTACTTCCTTTATTTGGAGGGGCGCTCGAAGTGCAGCCTTGGTTTGGGGATGTATTTGAATTCCACTACC
>CAYZHU010000144.1:3072-4569 GCA_964477585.1 uncultured bacterium | reverse complement strand
TGACCTGTTGGATCCAATAGAATTTCATGGCCTGAATTTAAGGAAACGACTCCATCTGGAGCTGAAATGGTTCCCGAATTTTCCACTCTGTGCGCAATGAGCGCAACCGGACCGCTGCCTGTCGAGATTGTTCCCAAATTGATGATCTCGCCCAGCTCGTCTCCCCGGAATGAAAGGATTTCTCCATTTAGGAAATCGATGTTTTGGATCTCATATACGCTGGAGACAAAACCGGCCGTATCGATTCTCCCTTCTTTTCCAATCACGACTCCGTTCGGATTGATGAGATAGACCTGTCCTCCCGCTTGCAATAACCCGAGAATCTCACTCATTTCCGTGCCGGTCACGCGGTTCAGCACCGCAGAATTTTGAGAGGGCTGAATAAACCGGGTCGTTTCCCCTGCTTGGATCGAAAATGCATCCCAATTCAGAATGGCCCGATCAGAGACATTGACCTCGAGTAAGTTTCCGTCCTGAGACACATTTACCTCTCCGGAAACGACTGTATGGTTCTTCGGATTTGCTTGTAAAACTACCGCAGCGCTCAGGAAAAAAATCAAATATTTCATTCAAACACCTGTTGCTATCATGGAATATTTTAGAAATTGATTTCAAGAAAACTTATAGGCTTTTAAGAATTTGTAACTTTTAGGGACAATTCGATTTTTCACGGATAAAAAAAAAGACCGTCCGAAGGGACGGTCTCGTAGAGAGCAAAAACAATTTTCTTAATTAGAAATCAAACAACACTTTTGCTGTTAAACCATGCAGATACAGGTTGCCTGGAGCAGCATCTGTAAGAGCATGTTCCAAATCAACGAGATTCCGCATCATGTTCTGATTCCAAAATACATTGAATTCATATGTAGCTGCGAAATCGAAATGGTAGTTCCAGCAACCAAAATAAGTGCCCCAGCCAAGGCCGAGATCTAGCCCAGCATTGGGTCGGAGGCAATTGATTTTTTTCCAAGCATAGCTGGTTCCATTTGTCTGTGTGACAGTGTTGCTTCGGGTCTCTGAATGGCGCACCTTTGTATAACGGGTGAATAGGATGCTTCCATTGGCATTTCCAATGAAGCGGAATCCGCTTCCCATGTGCCAGTTCCCGTTGACTCCCACTTTAGGTCCAATTCCCCAAGATGTGGATTTGGTAGAGGAGTGCCAAGGCGTATTAAAGGCCGACACAGCAATGGTCGCTGAGTCAAAGATTGGCCCATAATAAGAGATAGAGAGGCTCTGACGGATCCATGCAGCGCGAGCGCCGACATAGGGTTCCAAAATCAGCCTCTTTCCAGAATAGAAAGGTCTTGACATCAGAGCATCTACGATGTCAATTTTGTATTTCCATTTGGAATTCAACTTGTCAGTGACAGCAGTCGGTACGGTTACGACAGTGCCTCCCGCTAAGGTTTCGACCGGATATTGGACCCACATTGGGTTCCAAACCGCGTGCGTTCCTACAGCTGGGTGTCCAGGCGTTGATGATGTAAAGGTAGC
>CAYZHU010000144.1:0-3062 GCA_964477585.1 uncultured bacterium | reverse complement strand
GGTAGCTCCATGCAGCCATGTGTATTCTGCAAAGAGGACCCAATCATCCATCCGGCTCAGCCATCCTGCGCCCACTTTGAATCCAGGCTTATAGTGTGACTTTTGCTGTAACACAAAGGCGTGATATGGATTCATTGGGAAAGGAGCTGCGATGGCGCCGCTGATCGTAGCTTCGCTAGAAGCTGCTAAACTCATCCCGTCTTGTTCTGCAATCCAGTAGATGAAGCTAGCATCTATGAATAGATCCCATCCGCAACGCACATCGATCGCAGCGGCCTGGCTATAGGCAGCTGGCGTACATGTGCAGTCTGTTGGATATCCTTGCTCAAAGCAAGGTGGACAAGGACAAGGCTCCTTGCATGGTTTCGGCGGACATGGCTTTGGAGCCGGGCAGCAAGGCTTCGGAGCTGGGCAACATGGCTTCGGAGCTGGGCAGCATGGCTTCGGAGCGGGGCAGCATGGTTTTGGTTTTGCGCACTTAGGTGCACAAGGCTTTGGACAACATTGCTGTTGCTGCTCTGAAGACGGGGGACGATCCCTATACCGATTAGCTAGATCGCCATCTTCAGAGAGGGTTACTTCCTCGCTGGTGACGATCTCTGATTCTTCTGCAAATCCACACTGGACAACCAACGAAAAGGCTGCTCCTAATGTGAGTATATTTCGAAACAATTTCATAGGTTTTCACCTCCACAAAAAGTTAAGTTCTTTTCCTAGTTACTGCTATTTAAATATTTTTTTCTACAAAAAACTTAGCGAACTAGAAAAAAACCTTCCGCATAGATGGGGCCATCTCTTCCGATTGGGAGGGTGTTTTCAAAAAACTTGCGATAGATGGAGAGCCCTTGGGAGGCAGTTTGGACGCAATAGAAACAGTTGCTGATCCATTCAGAACCTTTGATCGTGCCGCTTTCCCGATTGAGCTGAAAACGGGAAGTGATTTTCCGTTTCCAATAATCTTGTTCTCCAAATAGAAGGACTGGATTGGCAGGAGAGGCTCCTGTTTTTCGGAGCACTTCTTCCAACGTATATTCAAAATCCATCCCGATCCCTCCCGGGAGGAAGATGGGGAAATCGAGATGGAATTCAGCTTGCCTTTCGACAAGGCGATCGAGCCGGTAGGTCATTTTGGCATCGATATAGGGATTTTGTTTTTGCTCGTTGACTACTTTTTTTGCGCCGCCGCGGAAATCGACGATATTGGCGCAAGAGAGGATTCCCACTTTTTTTGCGACGCGGTTCCCAACTTCCATTGCGCCTGGCCCTCCGCCTGTCAAAAGGGCGATAGGGATCCCTTTTGTGAGGAGAGGATGTTTCATCTCTTCACGCAAGGCGAGGATCCCTTCGAGAAGCGCCTTTAGCTCCTGTTCAAAAGTCCCTTCCAATAGATTGGATCCATAGACTCCAAATACGGTTGATTTCCGGAATTCATCTACGAGAGGGATCGGGACAAATAATCCCGCCTCTTTTTCCGGTTTTAAAACGTATTGCAAGATATTTTCTGAAGCCTGGTCGACCCAATAAACGGGAATCCCGAATTTGGCAAGATCGAGGAGCATCGCCCTATCTTCATGGGAGAAAAAACCGTCATGCGATGCAGAGGGTTTTTGGAAATAGATCCTCTTGAGGCACCGGTTCACTTCCATGTTGAGCAAAATCCGTTTGAGCAATGGGGTCGGAAGATGGCGCGAGAGGAGAATTCCTTGGGAGGTGATTACTCCTTCTTCGATCGCTTTGAGGAGGGGATATTCAGGCTGGCTTTCGATATATTTTTCCGCGACAAGGGCTTGCCTTGTCGGCTGCGACAAACCAGGGAAATCGAGCTTCATCGGATCGCGGACGATCCAGTTTTCTGGTTGCAGTTCTTTCAATTGGCTTCCCTTTACGATAAAGGTCGCTGCGTGATGGTTTTCCGGCTTCGGGGCTGAGGCAAAGGCTTGAAAAAGACTTTTTGGGTCGTCGATCGAGGCAAGGAGTTGATCCCGGTCGGAGAAAAAGACATGCTCCCGGAAGGGTTCTAAGGTATAAAATTCTATGGGGATGTCATTGATCACTTGATTGCTATTCCCAAAGAGTTCGTAGATGTCGCCAGATGCAGTTGTATCGGGTTGCAAGATATTGGCGCTCATATGATGGACTCCGGGAGGTAGGAGATGCTCCACAATCCGTCCATATACTGTTCTCACATGGAGGGGCTCAGTCCGGACTAAGAGGACCTGTTTCTCATGGACGATGCGGGGAGCTCCCTTTTGCCAGCTATGATGGAGATGGAGGAGCTGTCTCATGTGGGGCATGTTTTTCGTGAGAGCTAAAGAGAGTGTGGGAAGGAAGCTGTAGACCGAGGTATCGTTTACTATGATCCCATCTCGCAAAGAGAGAAATGCGACGGTGTAGCCTCCTACTTTTTCTAGGAGTAAGCTGCCGCTCCCTTCGAGTCCACCTAAAGAGAGGAGTGGGCGCCCTTTCCGGTCCGATCTACCGAACATCCGCATCAAGTACTCGGGATCGCGGACGCGCCTTCTCTCATCAGCGGCAAAGAGTTTGCCGACATAAGCGCCTACTGAGATCAAGCTGAGAAGCGCAGCTCCGAGATCAGAGATGGCGATCAGCTCTACCTTGATGTGCGCGGTGTGTTCTTTCCTCTCATAATGATACTCCCTTCCGATCCCATTCAATCCCAACTGGGCCAAAACGCTTTTTAAATTGAAACTCACTCGCCCTGGATCGAGTTGATAGCCGATAAATGCCGGGGAGATGTGTTCGATTTTGACTGTTGCGAGAGAGTGCCTTTCGTCGATCGGTTGGATTTTTGTGATATATCCATCCGGCGTGACGAGATCGAAATGGCGGTGGATCAAGTAGTCTTCCATTAATACTGCTTTCCTTTTTCATAGCGGCCCATCAGTTGGCATTGGGCTAAAATGTGGCCGTGCATCGCTTTTTCCACCTCTTTTTTGGTCGCGCCAGGGGGCAGGTCGATCCTTTTGTCTAGAGCGTAGAGTTTGAAAAAGTAGCGGGGTTCCCGATCGGGCGGGCAAGGTCCTATATATTGATTTTTTCCA
>CAYZHU010000143.1:0-4604 GCA_964477585.1 uncultured bacterium | reverse complement strand
TTCAGAAAATCGGGAACGCAAACGCAGACGCAAACGTTCACGAAAAAGTAGTTCTGGAGCAAGGGTAATTTCAAAAGGGCGTCGATGTAGGAAGAAGGATCGAATGGAATCAAGTCTTTCGTGAACGTTCACGTAAAATTTTTCAATGTGTTTTTTTGTTTTAGTTAGTTATCCGCAACTTGAGTATCTTGGATCTATGCTTGAAAAACGAGAAGGGATTCTCCTCTTTGCCATCCCCTATTTGGGACACAAAAAAATCCTCAAGGTCTTCACCGCCGAAGAAGGGCTTCTTTCTCTCATTGCAAAATCGGCTAAAGATGCCTGGATCACCCCTTTCTTTCTAGCTGAATGGGTCTATCAAAAAGGGGAAAAGGAGATTCATCCTCTCAAAGATATCACCCTTCTCGATCCCCTCCTCGAACTCAAGACCGATTATTCGCGAATCACCCAAGCAGGCCAGATCGCGCAAGATCTCCTCTCCTCGCAGTTCCCCTCCAAAAAAAGTCATGGACTCTATGAACTTGCCGTCGCCTATTTCAAGAAACTCCCTCTTTTTTCCAATCCTGAAGTAGCAACTGCCAGCTTCCGGCTCAAGCTCCTCCATTACGAGGGGCTCCTTTCCCTTCAGAAAAAATGTTGCCTTTGTCCGTCATGCCCCCTCCATCTCCATCAGGGAGAATCCTTTTGCCCAGCTCATACGCCCTTTCCCAATTTTTCTTTTGCTGAAGAGGAATGGGACCTCCTTCACCGCCTTTCCTTTTCCCGTCAGTTTTCGCAGCTCTTTCCCATTCAAACCGCGCCAATTAAACAAATTGGCTCTTTATTTGAATCTCTTATTAAAAACTGACATTCACAGCTTTGACACGAATCGAATACTTCTGATAGAATATTTACCTCAAAAGGAGCTTTCGGTGCTAGCCATCCCATCGCCTCTTATCCGTGGATTAGAATCTCTTGCCCCAAACGCTTCTGGAAGTCCGCTTTCACATGCAGATTCTAAAGTAGATCCGTGTTCTTGCACTACCGGTGACTTGGGTTCTCGAATTGCGCACATCGATCATAGAAATTTTATAATCAACTTTTCTTATGTTCCTCCTGAAGTCCCACCTCCTCCCGCTATACAAAAACAAGAAGATGGCAATTGGCGCTGGAATGATAAAATTTTACCATTAGCTGCTCTAGCAGCCACTGGAGGAATCATTATAGGAGGTATTCTATATGGGACTCATATTAATAAAACTTTCGTAATAAATAGTGCAATCGCATTAGCATCGACTGTTGCTGCATCAGTAGGCGCAACGGCAATCAAAGCTACTTATGTAGGCTGTACGGCGATTCAGAATGGCGCTCAAGCATTTTGGAAAACATGGAGAAATTCTCTATTTTCTCCTTTCAAGCCAAAAGGGATTATTATCAACACATTGTTAACACCCCCCTTGTCCCCTTTTGCAATCGGCGCAGCAGTTATTTACCTATGTAATTAGCGAAATTGTTGCATAGCTTTCTACATCAACGCAAAGACGCCAAGTCGCAGAGACGCAAGATAAAATTAGAAATAAATCTCTTTGCGCCTTCGCGGCTTGTAGCGTCTTTGCGTTTAAATCTTCACATAAAAAGACTTATAATTTGCGGCGGCACAATAGACAAATTTTTAATTGTCAAACTGTTTAAAAATCGCATTAAAATCTGCCATTAAGTAGAATGAAAGCACAAATAAAGGGTATTATGGCAAATAATAATATTGCAATTCCGAGCGAATTGCCAGGCTATTATCAAGGAATTTTAGGATCGTCGGCTCTCTGGAACCTGAGCTTTACCTCCCTCAAACATACCGTTTCTCCCAAAAACAGCCTCTCGGAAGCGGTCACTTCCCGTGTCAGTTATGGGGAAGCGACTGTCCATTCGCTTGTGAGCGCGGTCTATAACTGCGCGATTGCCGCTCTTTGCACTGCGGCTCTCCTATTCACATTCGGATTAAACACAAAGATCAACAACGCCTTTCAAAAATATTGGATCTACACGGCCTTGGCGGCAGCTTCTTTAGCTATCGCCACGATCGGCATCATTTCTCCAGAAGCGGCAAGGATCGCCAACCTTTCTCTTTTAACATTCTGCGGAACGGTAGTTATCCATCAATTCGAACGGGATTTACTCCCAATTGCTCAACAATTTTTCAATCAGTATGCAAACCAAATTGCAGGGCATAATGGCGATGATCTAAGAAGAAGGGTAAATGGGGCAAGCTCGTTCGAGCAGCTCGCGCAACTCGCAAGCGAGGCGTTTACCCGCGCCGCACAAGCCCATTAACTATTCCACATCTTCATCAAAATCCTAGTCTGTATAACATGAGCCTGTTCAGTCATGAGAAGTTCTTCCAAACCATTCTCCCCTAACTCCGAATACATCTTATCAGCCGCAATTATTACAGAATTTATCCAATTCTGATTATCCCCACATCCCTTGAGCACAGCAGCAAGTTGCGCATCGAAAAATTCCTTCTTTTCTATAGCTGATTTGACTGCGAATCCTGTACTCCCCCCTTCCGTTAAGCGAAGAGACCGAAGGGGCTTAATACCCTTTTCCGTAAATACAAATCGATAAATGCGGGGAGGCGGTTGACCGTTAATTTGAGAACTCATCTGTTTTTCCTTTGTTATTTAATTCGCACCG
Organism: uncultured bacterium; assembly: GCA_964477585.1. GTDB lineage: Bacteria > Chlamydiota > Chlamydiia > Chlamydiales > SM23-39 > CAYZHU01. The sequence continues at coordinate 1,934 of CAYZHU010000143.1, read as the reverse complement.
AAAGGGACTCGAACCCCTAACCACTTGGTCCGAAGCCAAGTGCTCTATCCATTGAGCTATCGGTGCAGGAGAATGCGAAAGGGGGGATTCGAACCCCCATGAGTGTGACCTCGCTACCACCTCAAGGTAGTGCGTCTGCCAGTTTCGCCACTTTCGCAAAGAATGAAGAGAAAACTATATCCCTTTCGGACGTTCTTCACAAGCGAATTCTCTCAGCCAGGCATCTGGGGTAAGCACTTCACCTGTCACATGCCGCACCAAATCGCTCCATTTCATCCGGTTCCCCGGCTTGAAGAGCTTCTCCTGAAGGAATTGCCCTGCTTTCTTATGCGTAAGGGCGATGTCCCCGCATTCCTTTGCCAAAGCCTCCTGGATAGCCGAGGCGAACATCTCCCCTAGGAGATAGCTAAAGTAATAGACTGGAGCCAGGCCGATATGGTACTTGGTCGCCCAGTCCCATTTCCCCTCTCGGTTTTTCGGCGGATGAATTTTTTGATATTTTTCTACACACTGCCACCAAAGGCGGTTCAAGTTTTGGCTGGGATCGCGATACAGCTCAGCTTCAAAAGCGGTCATCACCAAGACCCAACGGCTAAAAATGAGCTGCCGCCGTTTCAAACTCGCATCGGCCCTCTTCCGAAGAGGGTCCTTTTCTGGGCTAGTTCCAACTAGGCGGCTTAGCGCCTCGGAGCGGTAAGCCTGCCGTCCCGCAATGAGGGCCATCGCCTCGGTGGGGATCATGTGGGGAGGTTCGCGGAGAAGCCAAGGAAGTTTTTCATCAAAACCCAATTCGTAGATCGCATGGCCCAACTCATGGAGGACCGTTTCAAGCCACTTGATCGAATCCTTCACATTGTTGAGGGTCCTTACATCGCCCGTCCGATCCACATGGATGCAAAAGGCGTGTTGATTTTTGCCCGGCCTCTCATACATGTCGCTTCTTGAGAGGATCGGCCCCACGTCGATCCCCATCCTTTTGTAAAAGTCAGCGCTTGCAGCAGAAATGTCAACTCCTGCTACCAGTTGGTCGAGCTCTTTTGTATCGAGCGGGTCTTCTTGGCAAAAGGGGTCGCCCCAAGCCCAAGGCCCCAGCTCTGAAACAGAGGAATGGAACCTCTCCGATTGTTTTTTTTCGATCTCTTTCAGGATTTGGAGATAAGCTCGGTCCGACTTTTCCGAAAGTTCTTCTAATGTTTTCAGAAGCCACTTAGAATCAACCTCTTGTAAATCAAGCTGCATCTGGAAGTAATCGGAATAACCCAAAGATTGGGCCGTTTCATTGCGCAATTTCACAAGAGCCAAAATTTGAGGGGCCAAAACCTCGCCGATCTGCTTAGAAGCCTCCCAAACTCTCTTCCTTTTTTCAGGATTGCTTTCATTCTTTAAAATGTCCCGCACATCGTTTTCCGTCAGTTTTTTTCCATCCAGCTCAGGGCGGAAATTGGCATAGCTCTGAGCGAGGGCCGCTTCTTTTTGGGCCATCTCTTCCAGATATTTTTTGGGAATTTGGTTCTGTTTGAAGGTCCGGATTAAAACGTTGAGTTCCCGTTTCAAGACTGGATCTGAAAGAGAACTATCTTTTTCCCATTCCAAAAGTTTTTTATAGGTGGCAGGATCGTTAAAAAGAACCCTGAGCTCCGTGTCGAGTTCCGCCTTCAAGTCAGCGGCATCGTTTGAGCCGGTCGTTTCCAAAATCCAATAGGCTTTATTGCATTGGGTCGATTTGCGTGCAATTTGAGGGACAAATTCTCGAAGAAATGCTTCGAAAGGGTGTTCTTTTTTCATCGATTCCTTATACTTTAAAACATGCGTAAATTATTTCTTTTTCTGATCCGTCTCTATCAGGCTGCCATCAGCCCCTTTGTGGGCCACTGCTGCCGATTTTTCCCTACCTGCTCCGATTACGCCTGCGAAGCGATCGAAAAACATGGCCC
>CAYZHU010000142.1:0-4635 GCA_964477585.1 uncultured bacterium | reverse complement strand
CCGATCTCAACGCATTCGACGAGATCATTTTCACCAGCCCCTCGACAGTGGAAGGATTCCTCTGCATCTACGGCCATTTGCCTAAAGACAAAAAGCTCATCCCCATCGGTCCCATTACGAAGGAACGATTACTTTTAGATAAGTTGGGATAAAAAGGTTTTGGCTGGAACGATGATCGGTTCTTTGACCTCGAAGCAATCTCGATTGACATAAGGGAGATCAAATCCAATTTGAAACGCATGGGGGATTTTAAGTTTTTCCTGATAGTAATACAGCCAGCGAGAAAGGCCTTTATCTCCTGAGGCTTTGACTTCGACCATAAACCACGGTTTTCTGTTTTTTGTGACGAGAAAATCAACCTCTCGTTTGTCTTTATCGCGTAAGTAATAAAGGCCATATTCGCCAAACCCTCGGTCTGTCCAAAAGTGCACGGCTTTATAGAGGTGGGATGCGATCAAGTCTTCAAGACGAGCCCCCACGTCTTCGATCAAAGCCCAATTCCAGAGATAGATTTTAGGCTCCTTGATTAAAGACCGACTCAGGTTTTTCGACCAGGGCTGAATTGTGAAACAAAAATAGAGATTTTTTAAGAGTTCTATCCATCGGTGAAGTGTTGGAGAAGACACTTTGATCTTCGCAGCTAGCGCCGCATGATTGAGTGAATGGGAAGCTTCTTCCTGTAAAAGTTCCGCTAAAAATTGCATCTGGCTGATTTCTTGAACCTGGCTCAAATCGCGAAGATCTTCTCTAAAAAGCTGTTCGAATCGGAGGCGTTTCCAATGATTTAAAAAGGATTTATTCCTTTTGAGATAAGGTTCTGGAAATCCTCCATTGAGAAGAAGGGCTTCATAATCGGCAGGATTAATCTCTTTAGGCTGCCGAATTTCTTGGTCAGGCAGACTAGGATCTACAATTTCTCTCACTGAAAGAGGATGAATCCGATAGAGAAAATAACGCCCCATCAAACTGTCCCCCCCGCGCTTGTAGATATCGAGGCGGGCGCTTCCTGTCACGATGATGCGGGCTTTCTTTTCATAAGTATCGAAAAACCCCTTTAAAAATCGCTTCCAATTCCGATACTTGTGGATTTCATCAAAAACAAGGATGGGAAGAGCTTTTTGCATCACATCGAGTTTTGCCACATCGGCTACCGCTTTAGGCCCCTCAATGATCAAAGCTCGATGATCTTCATTGTCCCAATTGAAATAGTAATGGAGGGGGCTCTCCATAGAGGCTTCAAGGCTGGCAGTTGTTTTTCCCACTTGCCTGGGACCCGAAAGAAAAGCCATCTGCCGGTGGTTGGCGAGGTGTTCCTCGAGCAATATTTCGTAAATTCTCTTCATACGACCATTTTAACATGCATGTTATTTTAGTCGCGACCATTTTAACATCTATATTAAAATGATTGCGCTGATGAAATTGTAAGCCTTTTGCTTTAAGTAGGTTACGTTTTTATGGTCTATTAATAAAAATTTTGTTATAATAGTAATAAAAAATAATGTATTAATATGACTATTCCAGAATTAACAGAAACTACAGCCATCACTTTTGAAGGATTAATGGACTTCAATGGGACTTGGGAATCTGATCTATTCACCCCTTTGATTGAATATAGGATGCAGGGGGCATTTGACAATGTGAAATGGATTAGAACAGGCTTAACGCCGAAAATGGCCTTAGCCACCAAATCCCTTCGGGAGGGAGAACTCCAATTGCTGATGCTGAACGGGCATGGGAACGCGCGTTCCGTCCATTTCGGCGATTCGCCCATTTATGGTGCTATCACTACGGAAAATGTGAGTCAATTTCAAAACCTCTTTGAAAAGGTGGATCCGAAAAAAGGGTTGATCGCGATCAATGCCTGTTGCAAGGACGGGGTCAACCTTCTGGCTAAAAAGATCCATGAGCTGACTGGCAGAAGGGTTTGTGCTGTTGAGAATGCCTTCTCTTATTCAAGTAGGCGCTTTTTGATTCGCAATGAAAGGACAGGCCTCTTTGAAATGCATTTTTTTGATCTGAAAGGAACAGATACAACAGTACTCTGGGAAAATGGAGAAAAAAAGACATTTAAAGAGCGGTCAAATGAAGTGAGTGAGTGGATAGAAAATCAGGGCTATGATTTGGATTCCCTTTCTGAACAGCGGCTACAATTATTCGCAAAGAACACGGATCGAGCCATTGTCCCTTACAAACTCGCCTCTCTCTATCAAAACAAGGGGGAAATTGAAACAGCGCAACGTTATTATAAAATGGCAGTGGAGCGGGCTCGTCAAGGGAGTTCGGTGCCTGAAATCATTGCGTTGATTGAGCTATTTGAATTGCATCTTTCCAAGTATTTTGAGTGTTTTGAAGACTGTTCCACTGAGTGGGATGACTTCATTATTGAACAGATAAAAACATTATATGCCGCTTTAGAAGAAATTCCCTCTCTCCAAGGAAGTAAATATTTAATCAAGGGCTATGAAGAGGGGAAAAAAGTCATTGGCAAAGATCCTGATAAAGCGCAACAGATCCGGGAAAAATACAATCAATTAAAACCTCACTTGGATAAAGATCTGTTTTTGGGGCAATTGGATCAACTCCAGCAAAAAATCCATTCGGTCTCCACAAAAGAGATCTTTAGCGCATTCCAGGAGTGCGTTATTCAATATGCCCAACTCGTCTCCCTTCGTCCACAAATAGGGGAGATCATCGAATTAAGGGAACTCTTAGATGAGCACAGAGAAAATCTTCAATCTGTCTTGATCGAGAGAAAGCAAGAATCCCTCAAGTTAGTCGAAGATCTTTTCTATTCTTTGAACCACCATGGTTTACAATTCGCAAATACATTCTCTTTCTCCAAACGGGTCCCTTATATCGAAGGGATCGCAGCTGCGGACGCACTGAGAGAAGCTCTCAGAAAATTGAAGTCCCTATTGGGATAAGGATAATTGATTCAGCAGCTCTTTGCCCTCGGGCCAGTCTCCTAGATTAGAATCAGATAAGAAATATATTCCCAAGGTGAATGAGGGTGTGTTGCAGAACCCCTTTATGAACGAAGCCGTCTAGGAACTCTTTTCCATTTTTTCAATGATTTCATCGATGGTTAATGTAGGAATATGTTCTTGTACTTTGCCGGATAAAAAATTTCCGCCTTGCTGATAATATCCTTCGAACAAAATTTCGCACACCTCAGGATGGCCTATGTCATTTTCGCTATATAAGAGTTTAATGAGGAGGAGGATCTCATTTTGCAAATCAAACTCAATGGTTTTTGGATTGAAAAATCTTCGTAACGCAGCGGATTGATGCAAACCCCCTTCTAAAGCTTTAGAAAGCTCCTCCGTTTGCTCAAAATCTATAAGCCCAGCTTTTGTGGCTTTTCCCTCTTTATCGCGCAAGACCAAAACATTGCCTCTGTTAAAATCACCATCAGTTAAACCGGCTTCTTTAAAAGCCTTCACAGCGTAAAGCAGGTCGAGGGCGATGACTTTTATGTCTTCTTTTGTCCATTTTTTTAACTGTTCAAGATTAGACCAACGCTCTCGAATGAGCACATTCTTCTTGTTATCTAGTGCCGATTTGCTCGGATAGCTAAACGCGTCCACCAGAGGAACAATCCCTCTTTTTCCTTTAAGCTTCTCACAGATTTTGCGTTCATGGCCAATGCGATCGCCTCCTGTCCAACGCCCACCCGTTCTTAGGTGTTTCAAAGTAGAACTTTTAACGTATTGTTTTCCCGTTTCCCATTCCACTATTACTTTCGCTTTTTTGGCAGTTCCATACATAGCCTGCTTCGTATGTATCCATACTTGGCCATCTTTAAATACTTGGATTGTATAGGGAGAAGGCAGCTCTTTGCGTTTAAGATATAAAAAAGGTTGTTCCATTCCCCTTAATTTCTCTATCCAGACATCTTTGGTAGTTTTAATGAGATGATGTAACTGATCTATTTCTGATGATGAGATTCCTGTCTCTATTGCAGCAGTATTGAATTCTTGTGTGCTTATTTGATTTATTATGTTCATAATCTCATCTGCAGTCTAGTATGATAAATTTATGTGTAATAATAACATAACTAGCTATTATTTTTTAAATGCTTATAAAGGATTCGCCTATGTCCAATCTAAATCTCATAAGCTATTTATATAGAGGTAGTTGTATATTCTCTTAAATCTTTAAATCTGGTAAAATAAAGTCTAGAGAGGTAACTTATGTCCAGCAAGAGCAACTTATTCAGGATGACGGTAGATATCCCTGCCGAAGATCACAAACGTTTGAAGGCCCTGGCCGCAGTTCTAGGCAAGAGCATGCGCGAAATCGTGTCCGATTGGATCCACGGGAATCTTTATAGCGAGAACGTACCGAATGCGGCGACGCTCAAGGCCATCGAGGGCATTGAGAAGGGCAAAGATTTAATTGAAGCTAGAGATGCTCAAGACATGTTCCGCAAACTGGGGATCTAAAAAATGCTGAAGCCAGTTGAAAAAACTCTTGTTTTATCCGATCGCGATAGGGATCGATTCCTAGAGATTCTTGAAAACCCACCAAAGCCGAACAGAAACCTGCGGAAAGCTTTTAGGAATTTCAAAAGAAAAACGAGTGCGAAATCAATTGATTCAACAGCTCTTTGCCCTCGGGCCAGTCTCCTAGATT
>CAYZHU010000141.1:0-4662 GCA_964477585.1 uncultured bacterium | reverse complement strand
GATGCTCATGCGGCACAATCTCGATAAAGTGACCCATCCGATCCACTGCTACTATCCTGCAAACGGAAAAAAATATTTTGACCGGCTCCGCTATAGCTGCATGTATCGGGAAAACATCACCGTTGTGGAACATCCTGTGAAGAACGAAGGGCTTGTGGAGGATGATGGAAAATTCCGGATCGAAGCGGCATTCCTCGACCATGGAGTTGAAAATCTCGGGTGGAGGATCACAGAGCCCGATTCGATCAAGTTTGACAAAGAAAAGCTAAAGGCCTTTTCCATTGACGGGCCCGATGTGAAGAAACTCGAGAAAGAGGGACGTATTCTCGTTGGCGATAAATGGGTTGCCCTCGGCGAGGTGAGCCACGTCCGGCACGGAGATGTGTTTGCCTATGTCGTGGATACCCGTCCCTGTGCAGGAGCGCTTCAGCTTGCCTATAAGGCGAAAGTGCTTCTATGCGAAAGCACCTATCTCGATGAAGACCGGCAGCTTGCGGAAGAGTACAAACACATGACAGCCGTCCAAGCGGCCAACCTCGCCAAGAAAGCTGAAGTGAAGACGCTCATCCTCACCCACTTTTCAGCCCGCTACCGCGATCCGGAAATCCTCGGAGACGAGGCGCGAGCCATCTTCCCTAACACCCTCGTCGCTGAAGACCTCCGCCGCTTCCCCTTCCCAAAATAAATTCTTGCGATTATCGAAAAATCACAAACGGATCTCTCGAGATCATTCAGCAAATCCATCGTATTTTCTGAGTTCGTGAAAGAGGGGCAAATTATCCTTAAGACTTGATAGAGTCTTTGAAATGATGGCCGTCCTTAAATTAGCGTCTAGCTCCGGTTGAAGCACATATTCTAGGATAGCTGTTAGATCACTATCTCGAATCCAGCAGTGAAATAAAATTGGCCAAAACTCCGATGAAAGATAGCGAGCTTCAGGCGGGATGTTTACATTTCGCACTGTTAAAGCTAGCACGAGATCAGAATGAATAGCTGGAATAAGAGCTTGTACTTGAGGGAGTTCCAATGATTTTCTTATATAAGCTGCTCTTTCAGTTAGGGATCCATTCTGAGGAAAGAGCGGAGAGATCCCTATTATATCGATAAAGGCAATAAGGTCTCGATCTCGTTTGTCTTGAAGCATCATGCTTAGATCATTTAGTTCGCGATAAGAAAGATTCGCAAGTTCCCGATCTCCTAAAATTTCTGCCCAGCTATCCTGCATCAAGAGTTGATTTTGCGATAGATGCTTGATCACTTCTTCTTTCGCATGTGCTAATCTAAAAGGATAAGTCAGACCTTTCAAATTGGATTGTTCAATTTTTGCGATCACTCTATTAAACAAGGAATCTGGGATTCGCTCTAAAATATGGTACAGAGTTTCTTGAGCGGTTGAAAAGGCCTCTTGGACAACGTCTAAAGGAATAGTTTCTAAAAAGCGTTGGGTTGCTGCTTGTATCTCAGACGCGTTTTTAGAATAGATCGATATTAGGAAAGTCTCCGTCGGAGAGCCAAAAAAAGAGAGTATTCGGTCTTTTACTGACATAAAAATACAAGAGGATAATATTATCTATTTTCCTCTAATATGTAAAGTTATGGTAAATGACCATCAGAAGAAAAGGCTTCCCGATTTCCATTTTGCACATGCACAACCATCGCAGCGCGATCTTATCCATAGCTGGTTGACACAAAAACACAATCGGGAATGGATCCATGGGATTGGCTTGCAAAATACTTTTGATGGGCTTGAAAAATTTTTCCAGAAGAAAACAGATACGATCTACTGGATAGGCTACGATGGAAAAATCCCATTTGCATTCCTGATCACTTCGCCAGAGGGAAAAACCGGCATCACATTAGATCTGTTCATTTGCGATTTGAATTATTTGGGTAAGGGAATTGCAGTGCCGATGATTCATTCTTTTTTGCAAAAGCATTTTTCAGATAAGGAAAAAGTGCTCATCGATCCAGAAGTTGCAAATAGCAGGGCTGTCCATGTCTACCAAAAAGCTGGGTTTAAAATTGTAAGGGAATTCATTGCTCCTTGGCATCCTGTGCCTCACTATCAAATGGAGCTACTCATGCCCGTTACCGATTAACATAATTGTTCACTGCGTGAACAATTGGGAACGGGCACGAAAAGAAAATAGATCCGTGCGAGACCGAGACCGAACCGAGTCTCCGTTTTCCGAAGAAATCAACGCAAAGACGCGGGGTCGCAAAGGCGCAAAGAGAAAAATTCTTGCTGCTTCGCAGGATTAGATCACAACCAAGCTCTTTCCTGTCGCTGCCTTCGGCAGTGCCGCACGATTTCTTCGAAATCGGTGGAATGAGCGAGAAGGGAAGCCCTCTCGCGCTCTCCCCCAACGGCGCTTTGATTTGTTGACTAAGCTTATGATAGCGATAAGAATACTCGATGAGTATTCAAACCAATAGAATGCATTTTTGGCAGCTCTTTTCTTCTAGGGGAGAGCTCGAGAGGGCTTCCCTCTCGACCATCACGCCGATTTCGAAGAAATCGTGCGGAACTGCCGAAGGGAGAAAAGAGCTCGGTTGCATCGGTCTCCTGCGAAGCAGGAAGAATTTTTCTCTCTGCGTCTTCGCGTCGTGGCGTCTTTGCGTTGATTTCTTCGGAAAACGGAGACTCGGTTCGGTCTCGGTCTCGCGCGGATGTATGCAAAGTCTACTTTCTCTTTACGGAACAGGTATTGATTCCAAGCAGTTGGTAAACAATGCACCAACTGAAGCGCGCTTCAATGAAGACAAAAATCGAGGCGAGAAGGGCGATCCAACTGTGAAAATAATAGGAATAGATGAGGAGAATTATGGCGAGGCAGAATCGGAGAATGCGGCCATAGAGTCCAATGTTTGGTGTCATGATAGATTCCTTTGTTTGCGGATTTCAGCTGCGGCGATTGCAAATGCGCAGGCTACGTTGAGAGAATTTTTCACCCCGACAAGGGGAATTTCGAGGAGATAATCGGCGAGTTTGAGGGCGTCGTCGGAGATGCCGAATTCTTCATTGCCTAGAATCAGTGTGAATGTCTCAGGAAAAATAAATTCAGAAACGGGGATGGCGGCATCGCTAGTATCCAATGCGATAATGGGCCTCGGAAGGGACGCAAGGGGAATGTTTTGGAAAGTGGGGACATGCGGAGCGGCTCCCATTGCAGTGCGAGAGACTTTTTCATTGTCAATGAAAGGAGTGAGCTCAGAAAAATAGACTTTCCCAATCCGGAGCGCTTCGGTGGTCCGGATGATGCTTCCCACATTGTAGGCGGAGCGGACGTTATTGAGGTAGATCGCGATTTCAGGAAAAGGGCATTTCGGTTCGTGGTCCCGCGTCCGGATGAAGGGGAGGAAATTGTGCTCTTTGAGAGAGAGGCCCGCTTGTCTTAAGTGCCAATGGTACTGATCAGAAATCGATTTGAGATCGGTATGGGGAAAAGAGGGGGCGTGAAGCCATTCTAATAGACTGTGGTACATTTCAGAAGGAGCTGCTTTTTCGACATAGCAAATCCGGAGCAATTCGGCGCATTTTTTATGCCGTTGCTTGAGATCGAGAGAGAGGAACTTCCGCTTTGTAAAGTTCACTTATGCATGTGCTTGTTTTTTTTCGAGATACTCTTCAAGGGGGCCTTGATGGAAGTGGATCCCATCCTCCTCGAAGGCGATTATCTTGGTCGCAAAGCCGTTGATGAGCTCTCGGTCATGTGTTGCGACAATAGCAGTTCCTTTAAAATCTTCCAAGCCCCAGGCAAGAGCTGAGACGGCTTCCAGGTCGAGATGGTTGTTCGGTTCGTCGAGGACGAGAAGATTCGGAGCTGTGAGAATGAGGCCGCCGAGGATAAGACGGGCAGCTTCCCCTCCAGAGAGATTTCGGAGAGGCTTGAAAGCATCATCTCCTCCAAAGAGCATCTTGCCGAGGACGCCTCTCACATCTTGGTCGAAGACGATATCTTTGCGGGCCTTTAACCAATCGAAAGCGGTTTGATCTGTATGTTTGACGAGGACCTCTCCATGATTCTGAGGAAAGTAGCCGATCTCCGCAGCGTGGCCAAGGTTCACTTTCCCCGCATCGGGCTGGAAAATCCCCGCGAGGAGCTTGAGCAAGGTCGTTTTTCCCCGTCCATTGTTTCCAATGACAGCGATCTTATCCCCCCGCTGGATCTCGCAGGAAAAGTTCTTGATGACCAGATCGCCGCCATACCCTTTGCCCACCTTCTCGGTCTTGATGACGATTTGACCCGATTGTTTTTCGGGTATGGAAAAGCGGATATAGGGGCGCTGGATATTCGATTTTTTCAAATCCAATGGCTGGAGACGTTGGATTTCCCGGACGCGCGATTGCACTTGGCTGGCTCTAGTTCCCGCTCCGAATTTTGCTACGAATTCTTTGAGTTGGGAGATCTTTTTCTCCTTTGCCTTGTTTTCGTCTTCGGCTCGGGAACGGACCGCCATTTTTGTGACGAGCATTGCATCGTAATTGCCCGGATAGGTGATGATCGTCTCGTAGTCGATATCGGCGATGTGGGTACAGATCGAATTGAGGAAGTGGCGGTCATGGCTGACGACAACGAGGGTACCTTCGTAGTTGTGGAGGAATCCCTCTAACCAAGAGATCGATTCGAGATCGAGGTGGTTTGTCGGCTCGTCAGATCG
>CAYZHU010000140.1:0-4702 GCA_964477585.1 uncultured bacterium | reverse complement strand
TTGTCTCTAAGTATCCTTCCTAGTAATATTTTTCTGTGGATGTAATTCTCCGATCAGCTCGCTCTTTTTTTGCTGGAACCGCCTTGAGCCGCCTCTCCGGGATGGCCCGCGATATGGCAATGGCTTTTTGTTTTGGAAGCGCCCCCGAGATCGCCGCTTTCATGGTCGCCTACCGGCTCGCCAATTTGTTCCGACGCCTTTTAGGGGAAGGGAATCTGCAGGCTGGCTTCGTCCCCCATTTTGAAGCGGCAAGAGGAGCTGGAAGGGAAGAATTATTTTATCGCGATATCTCCTATTCGCTTGCGATTGTCCTCTTAGGGGCCGTAGCGGTTTTGGAGGGGGTATTCGCCCTTTGCTGGCTGACATTCCCTTCTTGGCAGGAAGTGATCTCCCTTTCGATGTGGATGGTCCCAGGCCTCTTTTTTATTTGTTTATACGGATTGAATAGCTCGTATCTGCAGTGCCAACAAAAGTACTTTTTACCCGCAGTAGCTCCAGTCGCTTTTAATTTTGTCTGGATCATTGCCTGTTTGGCGGTCTCTCATTTGCCTAAGGAAGAGGGAGTTAAATGGCTCTCTGTTGCCGTGACGCTGGCTTTTGGAGGGCAGTGGCTCGCAACGGTCCGTTTTCGAGGATGGGGCAAGGTCCATCTCTTTTCACCTGAATGGAAAGCTCTATTAAAGCCGCTCAGTTTAGGCATAGTGGGGATCGGCGCTGTCCAGATCAATAGCGCACTTGATGCGATCTTCGCGAGGCTTGCCGATTTGAAAGGACCAGCCTATCTTTGGTATGCGATCCGGATCGAACAGTTGCCAGTGGCTCTCTTTGGGATTGCCCTTTCGGGAGCTCTTCTGCCGCCGCTTTCAAGAGCTGTGGGAGAACAATATCGGCAACTGCTCCAAACGGCTCTCCGATCGAGCGCGGCCCTGATGCTTCCCTGTACATTTGGGATTTTGTGTTTGGGAGGAGTTGGAATCAATTTGCTTTACGGACATGGAGATTTTAGCTCGAATGACGTTCAAGAGACCCTTTTCTCTTTGTGGGGATATGGGTTAGGGCTAGTCCCATCTGTCTTTGTACTTCTGCTAGCAGCCAGCTACTATGCGCAAAAATCGTATCGGATCCCCACGATTGCCTCTTTAGTCTCGGTGATTGCCAATGTCCTTTTGAATGCCCTGTTTGTTTTCGGGTTCGGTTGGGGGGCGGTGAGCATTGCGATTGCCACATCTTTAAGCGCTATGATCAACGCCTATGTCTTGAACCGAGAATCTTTTGATGGGGAATTTTGGCGCTTCTTTTTCCGAATGGCTTTTTGTTGCGCCATGCCGGCTATTTTTGTCTTGGAACTGGGAAATATTTGGATCGGATCGGAATATCCTCGGCAATTCTCTGCCCAGGTTATCCAGCTGGCAGCTTTGGGGACTATTTATGTAGTTAGCCTGGGTCTTCTGGCCTGGCGTTTCAAACTCACTGAGTTGTTTGAAATATTCAGGCTCAGAAGACCGCAGGAAGAATTATGAAGTGTGGGAGATGAACTCGCACACAAGAGGGATATTGATTGGAAGAGGCAGCGGTACTTGGTCCATTTGAGGAGGACTGAGCAGCTTTCCAGAGAACTTGTCTCCTTCCAATGAGAAATATCCAGGAATTTCGCGGTTTACATTCTCTTGCGCCTGGACAATTGCCTTCATCTGGCGGGAAGAGGGTCGGATCGATACAGTCATCCCAGGACGGACGAGGAAAGACCTTCGGTCTACTTTTTTCCCGTCGACTTGGACGTGGCCGTGCGATACGAGCTGTTGAGCCGCAAAAATAGAAGAGCCGAGCCGAAGGCGGTAGACGACATTGTCGAGCCGGCATTCGAGCATTTCCAAGAAGAGCTGGGCTGTGTTCCCTTTCCGCTCAAGAGCTTTTTTATAGGTATTGACGAGCTGTTTCTGGCTGAGCATGCCGTAGACGGCCTTCAGCTTTTGCCGCTCTTCTAATTGGACGCCGAAATCAGATTTTTTCTTCCGTTTTGCGCCGTGCATTCCAGGAGGATTTTGTTTGTGTAACATCGGGTTGCGAGCCTTGCCAAAGATATTGGCGGCGAATCTGCGAGCGATGCGGTTTTTAGAACCTCTATAACGAGCCATTAGCTTCTCCGAAAACAGTTTGTTTTTAGGAAGAGACTATAGCTGAGAGGCAGATTTTTTGGAATAGAAAAAAATGATCGAATATTTTAGTATTGTCTCCCATGAACTACCAAGTACTAGCCTACTATTGCATTGTAAAAATCGAAAACCCCCAGGAAGAGGTCGCGCGTCATCAAGAATTTTTTAGAGACCGGGACTTCAAAGGGCGTATCTATATCTCTGAAGAGGGGATAAACGGCCAGGCAAGCGGCAGAGACGACCAGGCTGAGGAATATAAGGCTTGGATGAGGAGCGATCCCCGTTTTCAAAATATGTCTTTTAAGGCCCATGCGGCAAGCGAACATGCTTTTCCCAAAATGACCGTGAAGATGAGAAAGCAGCTCGTGGCGATCGATTGCGAGGTCGATTTTTCCAATCGGGGGGAACACGTTTCTCCGGATGTATGGAAACAGATGCTGGAAGAAAGGGATGAAGAGACCATTGTCCTCGATGTGAGGAACGATTATGAGTGGAAAGTGGGCCATTTTGAAGGCTCCGAGCTTCCCCAACTGGAAACGTTCCGCGAATTTCCCGCTTACGCGGAAGGGCTGAAAGAAAAACGGGATCCTAAAAAGACGAAAGTGATGATGTATTGCACGGGGGGGATCCGGTGCGAATTTTTCTCTGCAGTGATGAAAACGGCTGGATTTGAGCAGGTCTATCAACTCGATGGCGGGATCATCAATTACGGTTTGAAAGAAGGGGCGGATCATTGGAAGGGGAATCTTTTTGTCTTTGATGACCGGCTCGTCGTTCCTTTAAGTGAAAAAAAAGAGGCGCCGATCAGCCAGTGCATCCACTGCGGCGCGCCGCAAGACGTCTACTACAATTGCGCCAATATGGATTGCAACGGTCTCTTCATTTGCTGTCCCGATTGTTTGAAAGGACATAAAGGATGCTGCTCAGATACCTGTGCCTGCGAGCCTCGGATCCGCCCTTATCAAGAAACTGCGAAGCCTTTCCGAAAGTGGGACTTCAAAGAAAAGCAAGCTTGGCGTGCTAAATTACACTCTTGAGATTAAAGAATCGCTGTTTATTAAGGTGTCCGAAGCAGGGACAAGCCGGGTTGTCTACTTAGACGACTTGAGAAAAGAGGAACTATTTCGGAAATTTCCTCTCCTTCCCACTTGGGATTCTTCTAGAAAAATTGAAATCAAGTTCGATTTTGTTCCTCTCCTAGCCAAGACTGGGAGACTCTTTTTCAAAGGGAAGAGGTTGGAATTCAAAACAGGAAAATTGTTTTGGAAAGCTGAGAAGGACTCTTCCTTTTTTGCCCCTTTCTTACAAGAATTGGGGCCTCTTGAACAATGCGATCTCGTCACGCCCTTCTGCTTTATCTTTGGTTCGATCATTGGACCTTATGATTTCCCCTGGAAGTGGGTGGAGAAATTCCTAAAAGGTCCCATTTGTCTAGAAGAGATGGAACGGAAGAAATTTTTAGAAGAAGAGCCGCCGATTATCTGGAAAGAGGGAGCCAAAGTTTCTGTCTTCCCCATCTTAAGTTTAAAAGAAGGAAGCGGCTCTTTTGCAGATCTTTGGATGGAGTACCGAGGAGTAGGGGAAATTGGATTTGCCGACGCGTCTCCAACGATCCAAGGAAAAACCCGTTTGAAAGAGGAAGAGAGGCATTGGGAAAAAGATCTAGTCGATGCGGGGTATCAAAAAAGGGGATCGGAATATTATTGCCCAGGCGAAAAGGTGAAAAGCACTGTTCTTTTTCTCTTGGAACTTGGTTGGGAAGTGCGAGATTTCCGCAGGAAAAAAGTCTCAAGCCAATTTGAAATCGATGTGAAAGAAGAAAATGGGCGGATCGCCGTCCGCGGTTTGCCGAAAAAAGAGGAGTTCAGTTTCAAACTTCTCGATGGTCCTGTTGAGGGAGAGTGGGAAGGAGAGACGCTCTATTTAAAAAAACACCAGATAACCCTTTTATCTTCCTATATCGATCAAGGGAAATGGGAAGAAAAAGTGAAACTTGCGCTGCAAGGGCTCAAAAATGGGGCGATGAGAGAAGTTTCTCTTCCGGGACCTTCTTTCAAGGGGAGCCTGTTTCCCTACCAACAAAAAGGGGTCGACTGGCTCTCCCACCTTTATAAATGGGGCTTTTCAGGACTGCTTGCCGATGAGATGGGACTGGGAAAAACTGTCCAGGTTCTGGCATTTTTTTCTCGCCTGAGGACAAATTTGCCGGTCTTGATTGTCGCTCCTTCATCGCTCCTTTATAATTGGCGCTCGGAGACCAAACGGTTTCTAGGAGTGGAAGCCTATCTACATGCTGAACCTGATAGATTGACTCAAAAATCTGAAATTCAAAATCTTAAGTATGTAATTACTTCCTACGCTATTTTGCGCCTTGATGAGGCGATCTTAAAAGATGTGGAATTCGAAGTGGTTGCGCTCGATGAAGCGGGAGCGATCAAAACAGCTGCAACCCAAACAGCTAGGGCAGCCTATCAGTTGAAAAGCCGATTCCGGATTTCGATTACGGGGACGCCGATTGAAAACAGGATGGAAGAATTACAGTCGCAGTT
>CAYZHU010000139.1:0-4751 GCA_964477585.1 uncultured bacterium | reverse complement strand
ACGAACTTGCAGCTTCAGTGCCCTTACCAGGAGATGACGAGACGGAAGCAGAAGAAGCAGGCGAGCTTTCTCTTCAGTTTACTCAAGAGAGCACGACAGCGGCACAATCTCCAACAGCTCTTCTTACAGTTACTGCTGCGCCAGCAGTTATAACCTAATTGCTTTGTAGAACTTGAAAGATGTTTTTGCAGACAATTGTGTCTTGGCTATAGATCGTATCCCAAAGAAGCCAGACCTTTCCCGATAAGACTTTGATTTTTTCCGATGTCTCAGGAGATTCATTCTTCAATTTTTGCGATAAAAGCTGTTTTTCAGCTGGATCAAGATCTTGAAATTGCTTTCTCAATTCATTTATCTCCTCCATTTCTGATTGAAGAAGTTCTGGGATAGGCTGATTCGGATTGGAAATGAGATGGAAAAACGCCGCGCCAATCAATCGCTGAGTCGCCTCTTTCTTGTCGCCGTTACTCACTTCGCGAAGCAGTTGGATCGTCTTTCGAAAATTAAACAGGGTTGTTTGAAGCAATTCTCGGGTCCCTTTTTTAAATTCAGGCACGTAGATTTTTCGAAAAGTTTCATGAGAATCAATAACTTTCTTGAATTTTTCAAAATTAAACTTTGGCAATTCATTTTCAAAATCGGCTACTCGAGCTACATATTCGGCCGCAAAAGGGGAAAGGATAGACCTGGATACGTGAATCATTTTCCCTTGGAGCACGAGTTCAGCGATTTGTATGAAGTTGGAATTGGAGAAGGCTTTTGGAAATAAATCTATATAATGAGCAACAGTTTCAAGAGCATCAAAATATTTTGAGCGGGATTCAAGTGTCCGAATTTGTTGATACTCTCGGTAGCAAAAATTTACTTTGTCAATAAAAGATTGGAGTTCAGGCGAAATAGTAGAGCTAGACCTAATTTCAGAACTTCTAATTGGCGATATTGACGACATATTTATTATTAAAATTCCATTGTGTATTTGATAATTATATCGATTTCATATTTTAAAATAAACGTGAATGAATTATTCATAATGGATGGAAAATTTTAGTTGGTAATAGGAAATCTTTCCATAGGAAAAAATCAATTTTTTAGTTAAAGAGAGGTCATGCACCTAATCGCTGCCGAGATCATCAAACAGCCCGCCAAATTCGACTGCCTAAAACAACCGATTATCTTACAGATGGAATCTTTGGAATTCACCCCTTTCCATCTCATCTCCCTCTCTCTATTTATCTTAGCGATCATCCATACTCTCTCTGTTTATAAAGTCCATTCTTGGGCCCAAAAACTAGAAGCGAAACAAGGAAGGAAGGAAAGGAGTTTCATTGTCCATATGCTCTACTTCTTATCTGAGGTGGAAGTGGTCTTCGCCTTCTGGGCAATTCCTCTTTTTCTTGCGATGGGGCTGCTCTACGATTGGACAGTCGCGATGGAATACATCAATACAAGAGACTACACCGAGCCCCTTTTCGTAGTAGTGATCTTAGCAATGGCCTCGACACGGCCCATTGTCCATCTGGCTGAGGATGCTTTGACTAGCGCGGCAAAGGTGCTTGGGGGCTCTCTCTCCGCTTGGTGGTTTGTCCTACTTACAATCGGACCGCTATTGGGGTCATTGATCACAGAAGCAGGCGCAATGATCCTCTGCGCCCTTCTCTTGTCTCGGCAATTCTATCTCTATCATCCAAGCTCCAGATTGGCGTATGCAACACTTGCCCTGCTCTTCGTCAATGTGTCTGTAGGGGGAGTCTTGACCGACTTTGCCTCTCCGGCCGTATTGGTCCTAGCCCATTGTTGGCACTGGACTGCGCTCGATGTATTTACCAATTTTGGGTGGAAAGCCGTGCTTGGGATTTTCACTTCGAATCTCCTCTATTGGTTCTACTTCAGGAAAGAACTTCACGAACTCAATGTCCGAAAAAAGGCGCACCATGTATTGCTCGCGACTCAAAAAGGCGAGCTTGCTATTCCTGCCTGGGTAACAGTGGTTCATATCCTTTTCATGGCTTGGATTGTGATCGTTGCCCACTATCCGGCAATCTTCATTGCAAGTTTCCTCTTTTTCATTGGCTTTCATCAAGGGACTCGAGTCCATCAGGGACCTATCCAGATGACGCGGCCTCTTCTCGTCGGCCTTTTCTTAGCCGGGTTGGTGATCCACGGTGGGCTGCAAGGGTGGTGGGTAGTGGATATTTTGAAAAATCTATCCCCTCTTTCAGTCATGGGGGTTGCGATGGCCCTTACCGGATTCAATGACAATACAATGATCTCTTATCTATCTACCCTGATCCCCAATTGGGGGGAGGTCTATGAATATGCGGTCTTTACCGGTGTGATTGCAGGGGGAGGGCTCACCGTTATCGCCAACGCCCCTAACCCCGCCGGCTACGCCATTTTAAAAAAATATTTCCACGAAGGAATCCGTCCGCTCAATTTATTTCTTGCAGCGCTGATCCCTACTCTTATTCTCTATATCATCTACTATCTCTTCGGCCCTTTGATTTAAAGACTGTTAGAGCTTCGAGATCGAGCGGTAGCCGAAGATCAGGAGGGGAACCGATGCAAAGAGATAGAGGAACCAAAGGCGGGCATCCCATTTCAAAATCATCGCCCCCTTATGGGAGAATAGGAGCATAAAGACCCCGAAAAGGAACAGCTGCGTTCCCAAGGCGAAGAGGAGAGTGGGGCCAAAGATATTTTTTTCTTTTTCTTCTACAAGAGCTGCCTCTTGCGAATCTGCTGATAGGGCGGCCTCTTCCTGCTCTTTGGGCAAAGAGGCAGGATAGAGCGATTGCATTGTTTGTTGATGGGAGGAGTTCAAATTCTTTACCATTGATCCTGGATGATAGGCTGGATATTGCTGCTCCGGCTTTTCAGCCCGAAGGTCTGCAGCGCAGTAAGGGCAAACAATCACGTCGAGATCGATTTCCCCATCGCAGTTATAACAGATTTTTTGACGTTTTTTCGGTTTCATGGGAGTCCTTCGTTCTTCCCGGATTATATTACAAATCGTTTTTTCGATTACCAGGTTTTTTGCACCTTAAGATAAAATGGTTGTTTTGTGGAGTAATTTATGACGGAAAGAAAAAATTTTGACATCGCTATCATCGGATCTGGCCCTGCTGGATATGTCGCTGCAATCAAAGCGGCTCAACTGGGAAAAAATGTAGCGTTAGTTGAAAAAGGAGCGCTTGGAGGATGTTGTCTCAATGTGGGTTGCATTCCTACTAAGACTCTTCTGTCAAATGCGGCGGTTCTTCACAATGTGAAGCGGGCATCTGAGTTTGGAATCGCAACAGGGCCCATTTCTTTCCATTACGATGAGATGAAGAAGAGAAAGGATCAGGTTGTCTCCAAAATCCGAAACGGATTGGAAGGATTGATCAAGTCGAACAAGATAACGATCTTTCGGGGGGCTGCTGAATTTGAGTCTCCTACAGTTTTAAAAGTAGCTGGTCAAGACAATTTGTATATCCATGCTGATAAAATCATCATCGCAACGGGATCGATCCCTCTCGATATCAAGGCGTTTCCGTGCGATCACAACCGGATCTTGAATTCCACTTCGATTTTGGAGCTTACCCAATTGCCAAAAAGTTTGGCGATCGTCGGAGGCGGTTATATAGGCTGCGAATTCGCCTCTCTTTTTGCTGAGTTGGGAGTGAAAGTGACGATTCTTGAGGCCCTTCCTTCGATCCTGACAGCGCAAGGGACCCAAATTGCCCAATTCATGACCAAGTCGTTCCAGGACAGAGGCGTCGATGTTCGGACGAATGTGATGGTGAAGAGCATCGAAAATAAAAAAAGCCATGTTCACATCACTCTCGGGGATGGGAGTTCGATGGATGCCGACCTTGCTCTCGTATCTGTGGGACGAAAAGTCTTCACAGAAGGATTGAAGCTGGAAAAAGCGGGGTTGAAGACGACTGAAAAAGGATTCTTGGCTACTGATGAGAAAATGGAAACTGAGGTGAAAGGGATCTATGCGATCGGCGATGTGACAGGAAAATGGATGCTCGCCCACGTAGGTTCCCATCAAGGGATGATCGCGGCGATGAATGCAGCCGGTTTTGAAGCGAAAATCCACTACGAAGCGGTCCCGGCAGTGGTCTTCACCTCCCCTGAAATCGCAACAGTGGGGATGACGTTGGAGCAGGCAAAAGAAGCGGGCTACAACGCAACGAACGGAATGCTTCCTTTCCAAGTATTGGGTAAAGCGCAAGCTTCGCAAGAAACAGAGGGGTTTGCCCAAGTGACCACCGACAAGAAGACGGGGCAAATTTTAGGCGCTATCGCAATTGGTCATGAAGCTTCGAATTTGATCGCAGAAATGGCTCTTGCGATACAAAACGAACTCACGTTAGATTCAGTAATTGAGACGATCCATGCCCACCCGACTCTTGCCGAGGCGTGGCATGAGGCGGCGGCGATCGCCAATGAGACGCCGATCAACTTTCCACCCAAAATGAAACGATGAGCAAGCTGAATATCCTGCCAGAAAATCCAGAAGAAGGCGTGGGGAGATTCCCCTCCTGGCTCCATCGAAAATTGCCCACAGGAGGGCAGATCTTCAAAACGGGGGCGATCCTCGAAAAGTATAAGCTCAATACAGTTTGCGAAGAGGCGAAATGCCCAAACAGACTCGAATGTTTCACAAAGAAGACTGAAACGTATCTCGCATAGATCGGAACAGCACACGAATGAACTCCAGTCACCGCTCATTATCAACTATGCCGTCTTCTGCTTGAAAA
>CAYZHU010000138.1:0-4794 GCA_964477585.1 uncultured bacterium | reverse complement strand
TCCCCTGCTAGAAAATCGTAGATGATATTGCAGCAGTTTGCCACTTCGGTCCTTTGGCTCAAAAGTCCCAAAGAGAGATTGGCGAGCACATAGGAATCTTGGCTCTTTTTCAATGTCTGGATCGCCAAATTTATTCCCCTCTCCCCCGTTGCCGCAGTCGCCGCAGCGGCAAGGCGCCGGTTCTCCGGCAGGGAATCTCCCAGCCATTTTTCCATGAACGGCTCTCCAAAAGCGGGATCGACCAAGAGGGCCGCCCAACTTGCCGTGATCGCAACTGCAGGATGGGAATCAGAGAGAGGAGCCTTTAAGATCTCTTTCGGATTTTCCACTTTCTGCCTATAGAATAAGCCAAAAGCGTTCAACGCTGCGATCCGGACATCGGGGTGAGTATCTTGGATAAGCCGAACGATCTCCTCTTTTGCCTCCTCCATCTGGAAATGGGCAGCTACAGAACAAGCCAAATGTCTCAGTCCTGCTCGGTTGCTGCTCGCCAACGCTTTGAATTCAGGCATTGTAATTGTATCGTAAATCTCTAAGAGAGATGCGATTGAAATCTGCCTTTCCTCATAGGTAGTCTTATCTGATTGAACCAACGACTTCAGTTTAGGAGCGAGCTCTTTCATCCGGAGCATCCCGATCGCCTTGATGATTTCGAGGCGGACCACCCATACTTTTTCATCATTCATCAACCGGGTGATCTCATCTTTCAAAAGGGCATCTCGATAACTCGTCGACATTTGGACTGCTACGGAGCGGATCACTGCGTTCGAGTCGCGCATCATCCGCTGTAAAATGGGGACCGCCCTCACATCGCGGGTCAAAAAGGACCCAATTAATGAAGCTAGCCGCACCCCATATTGCGTCGATTCGAGCCCCTTTTTCAATACGCCCCAAGAAAGTTCTTCCAACAATTTACGATCAAAGAGAAGATCGGGCTCTTTTGCTATCAGGGAATCCCAAACTCGAAGCGCCTCCTCCTCCATCCCATTTGCCGACAGGGCCTCCAAAAGAGCTCTTCCGGCAAGTGGAGAATCTGGATACTGGGTTCTTAAATTTTTTGCCTCGTCTAAAGCAGAATAAGTATCATCAATTAAAAGATGGGCCTGCACCCTTCTTATCCCCTCCTCTTCGGTGAGGGAAAACAATACAAGAGGCAAAATCAATATAAGATACTTCATTTCCAAGGTCCTGACATCCATGTTCCATGCAACCCATGCGGCACCCTTCTGGGCATCGCAATCCGAGCGATCGGTTTAGCGTCTATTTGTTTCGCATCCAGCAAGAAAAAATCGGTCCGATTCGCCTGACGATGATAGCCAAATAACATCAAGTACCCGTCATCCTCTTCCATTCCCCGCGAGACAAAGACCGCTTCTCCCAACTCATATTCAGGAAATACCCGACTCTCTTCACTTTTCTTCTTTAAATCATATTTCACAATTGTATTGAACTTTGAAAAATCCGATTCCTTCAATAAATAGGCGTACCTGTAAGAAGAGGAGTTCTTTTTCTCATTGAAACGGGGAAATTCTACACTCCGATCGTCTAATTGGCGGTGGCGGCATTCCTTCTTTTGGAGATCGATCGAAGCGTGGTAAAGATGGCTGATTTCGTTACTCTTCAAACTGAATTTCGGATAGCGGACATAGTCGATCTCGATCTGCCCCCCCTCTTCATAACCGTTGACAAAGTGGTAAGTAAAAAAAGATTCCGTTTCAATCCAAGTTATCGAGCCATCTTTTCGAGACACTACTCCGATTCTCGTATTCAACTCAGGCTCCCAGTTGAAGATATGTTTCCCTTTGGCAACTCCATAATAATCGATCACGACTGGACAGAGGAAGAAAATAAAATGATTTTTCGTGAGGATAAAATCGTGGATCATACAAGCTTGAGGCACCTCGATTTTTCCCTCCCGGACCAGTTTGCAATTTTTATCGAGGATCGTGTAAGAGACTACCGCTTGATCTGTGTGATAAGAGATCAAAAAGAGTTCTCCCGTCTCAGGATCTAACCTCGGATGAGGATTTACCGAAATTGGTTTTTCTTCCCTGGTTGGATTCCACTCCCCTAACGTATTCAATTGAGCATCCATTTGATAGGCAGAGGCCGCCTCATGAAGGGCCACATACTGATTCGCGTGGCGGATGATGTGGATATGGCGCCCCCTCTTGACTGGAAAAGTCGACTCTTCTGGCAAAAGGTCCTTTTGAGAGCGGATAAAAGGGCATTCTACTCCTCCATAGACCGCCTTTCCCAATCTTCTCTCTACCTGAAGCTGATCCGTTAAAACAAAACGGTTCCGGTAGCTTGCCTTCCCATTTTGGATGTAGACAGCATGGATCATCCCATCTCCTTCAAACGGATAGGTGTAGGAGAAAGGATGGTAGGCCGGATTGGCGCCGTTGCGCATATAAATGCCCACCAGATCTTTCGGGAGTTCCCCCTCTATCGGTAAATCGACAGCATCCAACTCATCTCGGATTGGGGCAAAGTTTCCCTTTAAGAATGGATTCGAGACAATCCTCTTCTCAGAACGTTCAATCAATTCCTCAAATTTTCTCTGCCGGTACCAATCGGGAAACTTCATCGTGAACCAAACAGCAATGATCGTTGGGGCGTAAGTGGCAATCTGATAAACCAACTCATTCATTTTAAAATAGATATGGATAATATTAAACAATCCGCAAATCGTGAAGCTTCCCGCCCACACGGCCGTGATGATTGCATTTGAGCGATAAAACCCACGGGTCTCCCACAACCCTTTAGGAACTTGTTCACGAGCATATTGCAATGTGAAAGGCTTATGGAAAGCGAGCGATCCCCAAGCAACGCCTGCGAGAGAACCATTGACGATGAGCGAAGTTTGGCTGAAAATAAAGCTCCCTGTGAAGAAATAATCCAAGAAAAAAAGGAGACAGAAAAGGATTAAGGTGCACCAGGGGAGAATAAACCCCTTCTTTAAATCATTGAACTCGAATAAACAGGCTACGACAGCAGCTAAAATCGCAATGTGATGATGAATGGAAGGGATACTTGCAATTACAAGATAGATAATCCAAGGAATGAACCCTAAAATTGCTTTCCACATCACCTAATCTATAAGGTTTCTTCGACTTTTATCCAAGTTTGGACAAAAGTACTCTTCCTCCGATTAAATGGAAGTGGAGATGGAAGATTGTTTGCCCCGAATCTGGCCCATTGTTCGTTAGAAGGCGATACCCATCGGTAATCCCCTTTTCCTCCGCAATTTTTTGAGCTACTTCAATGATCTCTCCAATGAGGGGAAGATCTGCTGGCTCCAAGCTCTGCAAATTCCGAATCTCTTTCTTGGGCATGAGCAAAATATGGACAGGGGCCACAGGGTGGATATCTTCGATCGCCAAAATCCGCTCATTCTCAAATACTTTTTTCGAAGGAATCTTACCTTGAATGATCAAACCAAATACCGTAGACATTCTATCCCCCTTTTTTCATCGCCAAATGGAGAGCCTTGATTGCATCTTCTTTCGTTTCCCAAATCGAAATGAAACGCCCTTTATGGCAAAAAACAGCCCCTTTGATTCCGCTTACCTTTTTCAGGTCCTCTTCATGCAGTCCGGCCCAACTCTCTGGCAAGGGCCTCCTCACCTTCATCCTCTCGCTCATATTAGGAGGGATTCCTCGGAGTTTCCAATGTTTGCCTGACGGCATGATCACAAATTGAGCTGGATGGAATTCTCCCCCCAATTCGAAAAAATTTTCCATCCAAGGGATCGATTCCCCAAAGATCATCGCTTCGGTCGATTGGGCCATCGCTTTCTTCACATCCATTTGGCATTTGAGTGTATAGGAATGCCGCTTCCTTAACCGATCGAGATGGCCAACAGCAAAATCGACGGCGGAGAAAAAGGCACGGTCCATTTCCTCGGCTTTCACATCGTATTCAATAGGGAGAAAGTTGGAGATCACTTGGGAAAAAGTAGTGGTGCCGCTCTCGAGTCTCGCAACCCCATTATCGTGTGCATCGACCCCCAAAATAATCGATTTATTATAGGCTTCATAAAGATGGGTTTCGATGATCTCCTTTTCCTTCAAGAATAGGAGGACCATCCCCGCGCTGCTCATCATCCCCTTGTATTCCGCTTGATGGTGGTCAAACCGTTTTTTCTCCGGTTGATACTCCCCTCCCACATCGCAGACATAATCGCACCCATTTAAGACTTTCGGGTCGCGCGTCCGGTAGATTTTATCTCGGTCAATCCGGTTAAATAGAAGAAGAAGCGAACAGGCTGTCACCTCATCCGCATGAAAAGAGCCGTCGTGAGTTCCGAAACTTCTGGAATGCATAAGAGAAAGAGAGTATCAAGGAATAGGAATTTGAGTCAAAAAATGAAACTGACAAGCACTTCTTTTCAAGAAGGAGGGATCATCCCTTCCGTTTATACCTGCGAAGGAAAAGGGATCAATCCGCCTCTAAAAATCCAAGGAGCCCCGCCTGAGGCCAAAAGCTTGGTCCTCATCATAGATGACCCAGACGTACCCAAGTCGATTCGCCCCGATGGGATCTACGATCACTGGGTCGTCTACAACATCCCTCCCCATACACAGGAAATCAAGGAGCATGCGGCCCCTCCAGGCGACCAAGGAAAAAATACAGCTGGAAAAAATCAATATATAGGACCTTGCCCGCCCGATCGGGAACACCGCTACTTTTTCAAACTCTACGCTCTAGACAAGAGGATCGACCTGCCCCCTGGCGCGACCAAAAAAGCGGTGGAAAAAGCGATGCACGGCCACATTTTAGCCCAATGC
>CAYZHU010000137.1:0-4824 GCA_964477585.1 uncultured bacterium | reverse complement strand
CTGATCACCGACATGTCGCGCGCATGGACAAGCGACATGTAGAGAGTCCTCGGGATTGGGGTTGCTGAGAGAGTGAGGGTATCGACCCCTGCCTTAAACCGTTTGAGATGCTCTTTTGCTTTTACGCCAAATCTCTGCTCTTCATCGACGATGAGAAGCCCTAAATCTTTGAAGGCGACATCATCCGATAGGAGGCGGTGCGTCCCGATCAAGATATCGACCCGCCCTTTATGCACTTTATCGAGCGTCTCTTTTGTCTGCTTGACTGTGCGGAAGCGGGAAACAACATCGACGATTACGGGAAAGCCGCTCATCCGCTGCGAAAAGGTATCATAATGCTGCATGGCGAGGACGGTCGTCGGGACGAGGATAGCCACCTGTTTACGCCCATCTACGACCGCTTTGAAAGCGGCCCGCATCGCCACTTCCGTTTTCCCGTAGCCTACATCGCCGCAGACGAGCCGGTCCATTGGCTTGCTCGAGGTCATATCTTCTTTGATCGATTGGATCGATTGGAGTTGATCTTCCGTTTCCGTGTAAGGGAAGTCCTCTTCAAATTGGCGCATCATCTCCCCGTCTGGAGGATAATGAAAGCCCCCTTGGACAGTCCTCTCTGCATAGAGCTGCAATAGTTCATTTGCATAGCCGACGATTTGCGATTGGGCGTTCATCCGGATCGTCTGCCACCTCTTCCCTCCTAGCTGGCTTAAGTGGGGAGGCTCCTCTCTCGAGCCGATGTAGCGGGAGACGAGGTGGCTTTGGGAAAGGGGGACGTACATCTTGGCCGAATCGGCATATTCGAGGGTGAGGAATTCTCCCTCTTTCCCCAAATGGTCGGTGTGTTTTTCCATCCCGACGTAGCGGCCGATCCCGCTATGGAAATGGACCACCAGGTCTCCCGCTCCCAGTTCGTGGAATTCGGAGGCGGGCGTGTGGGTTGTCCCTCTCCATTTTTGTCTGCGGATCCTATTTCGATGAGTAATTTCTGGGTTCGGCACGACTGAAAACGGGATGTCGGTCACGACAAATCCCGAAGAGAGATATCCCCTTTCAAAGCGGGCATGCGGAATGGGAGGAAGCAGTTTTTTCACCTCCTCTTCTTCCGTCTCGTTGCTATTTAAAAAGAGAGGAGAAGGGAGCTCTTCCAGGGGATAATCGGAAATCTTTCGGAAAGGATGGAAATACCTTTTGGCTTCAAATTTTTGTCCAAATGCCTCGAATGCTCCCTCTTTGAATTCAGATAATTCTTCAATATTTTTTTCGGAGCAGAAGATCTGATCGCCGCTTCTATCTAAGAGATCCTCGAGCTTGTAGAAAAACATCGACTTGGCCCCTGGCATGTTCTTCAAGTTGACGTAGGTGTCTTCGATAGCGAGGAGATCGTCCCAAAAAAGGATCGGAGCTTCTCCTAAATACTCGCTGATGTGGCAGAGCCGCGCCGCTTTCTGTAAAAGGGGAAGTTCTTTGGCCGGAGAGAGGAAAATCGAATCGGCTTTCCCCAACGATTTTTGCCCCACCGGATCGAAGATGCGGATCTCCTCGATTTCATCCCCGAAAAAATCGATTCGGTATGGATCGGTCGCCGCAACCGGAAAGAGATCGAGGATCCCGCCCCGGATGGCAAATTCCCCTTTATCGGAAACGACGGCAGAGCGGTTGTAGCCGAGAGAGGTGAGCAGCTCCGGCAAAGAAGAAAAGGAGATTTTTGTTCCCCGTTTCCATTTTTGGACTAAAGGAGAGACAACATCTTTCGGCAATACTTTTTGTAAGAAAGAGGGAAGGGGACAGAGGAGGATCGACGGTTTTTTCTTATGCAGAAGGGTGTGGAGCGCCTCGAACCTTTTTCCGATGATATCGGGACTTGGCGCGATCTCTTCTCCAGGCAGTGTCTCCCAAGCTGGAAATTCTACTGGAAGACCGGGGGCGAAATAGGAGAGATCATCGAAGAGGCGATCTTCTCTCGTTCCGCCTGTGATCAACAAAATGGACTTGCCCCGTGCCTCTGCGATCAGGGCAGCGAGGAGCGCTTTAGGCGCATCCCAAAGCCCCTCAATGAGGAAGGAGCCTCCGCTTTTCTGAAAGGAGGAGAGCGATTTACTCTCCAACAATCGTTTCAACATTTCACTTCTTTTAGCAAATGGCGGATTTTGTCGAGCGCTTTAGCTAAGCCGGCGGGGTCTTTCCCTCCTGCTTGGGCCACGGTCTGTTTGCCGCCGCCGCCGCCTTGGATGAGAGGAGCCACTTCCTTGATGATCGAAGAGGCGAGGATATTTTTTTGGACCAGGTCTGCGCTCACCGAGACAAGGAGCTGACATCTCTCTCCCGTTTTTAATCCGAGGGCCACGACGCCCGATTTCAATTGCTGCATGAGCTCATCGGCAAACGAAGCGAGCTCCTCCGCCTCGATCGCAATTTCTTCGGCGATTAGCGAGATGGTTCCCACATGTTCTTTATGGGAGAGGCATTTTGCTAAAAGCTGCTTCAGTTCCCCTTTCCGGTACCCTTTCAATTCTTGGGCGAGGAGTTTATTCTCTTCAAGCAGCGCTTGGAACTTTTCAGGAAGGGATTGGACTGGCGCTTTGAGCTTCTCTGCCATGGAATGGAGGAGATCTTCTTCTTGCTGCACGAGGAGCTCCGCAGCTCTGCCGCTGACAGCTTCGATCCGGCGAACGCCTGCTGCGATGCTGCTCTCTTTTGCGATCTTGAAGAGGCCAATCGTTCCGAGTCTGCTCGTATGGGTCCCCCCGCAGAGCTCCTTAGAAAAATCAGCATCGATCACCCGAACCCGATCCCCATATTTCTCTCCGAAGAACTGCTTGATATCCGATCTTTTTTGCGCCTCTTCATAGGCTAGTTCATAGGCTTGGACGGGAAGATCGCTCCTGATTTTTTCGTTCACCAGATCTTCGATCTGCCTCAGCTCTTGGGAAGAGACCGGCTTGTGGTGGCTAAAATCGAACCGGAGCCGCTTCTCATCGACAAGAGAGCCCGCCTGCTTGATGTGAGGCCCAAGGACTTGCTGCAAGGCCCAATGGAGAAGGTGAGTCGCCGTGTGGTTGTTTTGGATCTCTCTTCTTCGGCTGCTATCGATCGCTGCATGCACTTTTTCATTTTTTCGAAGGCGGCCGCCCTCCATTTTTCCAAGATGGGCGATCACGCCAGGAAAGGGGGCTGTGCAATCGGAGACCCGGAACAGGTTGGCGCCATGGAGGATCTCTCCTGTATCGCCAACTTGCCCTCCCATTTCAGCGTAAAAGGGAGTTTTATCGAGGATGACGAGCCCCTCTTCCCCTTCTCGAATCTCATCGACGAATTTCCCATCGACGACAAGGCCCCAGATGAGAGATTCTGTTTTCATCTCTTTGTATCCCTCGAATGAGCAGACCTTGTGGGTTTTTGTGAAATCGCTAAAGAAGTTTTGGTCGAATTGTTGGCCAGCGGTTTTGTGTGCTTTGCGAGATTTTTCTTTCGCATCTTCTTCCAACTTTTCAAATTGGGGAAGATCGAGCTCTAAATTTTCATCTTTGGCGATGAGGAGGATCTCTTCGAGAGGAAAACCGTAAGTATCTTTCAATTTGAAGGCATCTTCACCTGAAATTTTCCCTATCCGAGATCTCTCGATCACCTGGTTCAAGAGCTGGCCGCCCCGCTGCAAAGTGCGGAGGAACGCCTCTTCTTCCAATGTGAGGATCTCGCTGATTCTGCCCGCCCCGGTCTTGAGTTCAGGAAAATCATCGCCCATTGTGCTCACAAGACGGGGTAATACCTCTGCTAAAAACGGCTTTTGCAGACTGAGCATTCGCCCATAGCGGACAGCGCGGCGCAAGATCTTCCGAAGGACATAGCCTCTATCGGTATTGCTCGGCTGCACCCCATCGGCGATCGCAAAAGAAAGGCTCCGGATATGGTCGGCGATCACGTGAAAAGCTGGGGCCAGGATATTATTTTCCGGGTCGTATTTTTTACCGGAGATCTCCTCCACTTGCGCAATCAAGCTCCGCAAAATGTCAGTTTGGAAGACAGTATCGACCCCCATTTTGAGAGAAGCGACTCGCTCGAGTCCAGACCCAGTATCGATCGATTGTTTGGGGAGCGGATCCATTTTTCCTGACTGGCCGCGGGAAAACTGCATGAAGACTAGATTCCAGAATTCCAAGTATCTTTCTCCCGATAGGTCCTCTTTCGGGCTCTTTGCAGAGCCATACTTGTCTCCTCGGTCATAGAGCAGCTCGGAGCAAGGACCGCAGGGGCCAGTATCTCCCATCGCCCAGAAGTTTTCTTTCTCTCCGAAGCGGACCAAGCGGCTGGCGGGGATATGTTTTTCCCAGAGGGCAAAAGCCTCATCGTCATCTTTGTAGACGGAGACCCAGATTTTTTTTGGATCAAAGCCGAAGACGTGGGTCGACACGTCCCATGCATAGGCAATCGCCTCTTTCTTGAAATAGTCGCCGAAAGAAAAATTCCCTAACATTTCGAAGAAAGTCAAGTGGCGGGTCGTGTGGCCCACGTTGTCTAAGTCGTTGTGCTTTCCCCCCACCCGGATACATTTTTGCGTTGTCGCCGCTCGGGTGTAGTCGCGCTTCGATTTCCCAAGAAAGACATCTTTGAATTGGTTCATCCCCGCGTTGATGAAGAGAAGGGTCGGATCGTCGTGGGGAACAACAGGGGATGAGGGGACCACGGTGTGTCCCTGTTTTTTAAAATAGTCGAGAAACGCGCGGCGTAAATTTTGCGAAAGCATAGGAGTCCTCAAATTCGTCCAACTACTTTAGGTGAGAGAGCCACCAAAAGTCAATTGCTAGCCGTTTGGAGTCCACCATTTAT
>CAYZHU010000136.1:0-4853 GCA_964477585.1 uncultured bacterium | reverse complement strand
GCCGGGCCTTTTCGCCTGCTCGGAGCCACTCTGTTTCCGGCCTTGCCTTCGTTGCAATTCTTCTCTCCTGCTGGAGTTGACCCTGAATGAATGCTTCTTTGCGGGAGAGGAATTCTTCGTAGGGGCCATCGATTGCGAAAAGCCCTTTTGGATACATCTTGTCGATTTCGATGATTCGGCTTGTTGCATTCTGTAAAAAATAGCGGTCATGGCTGACCAGCAAATAGGTGGGCGCCTCTCTTGCCAAAAACGTCTCAAGCCAGAGGATTCCCTCCAAATCGAGGTGGTTGGTCGGTTCATCGAGAAGAAGCAGATCGGGCGATGAGATCAGTTCAACCGCAATCCGAAGCCGCTTTTTCCATCCGCCGGATAGGCGCATTGCAGAGGGTTCTTTTCCGCTAAAGCCTAGCTTGCTCAACTGTGTGTCTGCCAGCCGCTCCCGTTCATAAGATGGTATATCGCCCTGGACAGCATTCATTAGGATTTCTTGCGGGCTCAAATCAGGAAATTCGGCTGTTTGAGGGACATAGCCGATGCGAAGGCCGCGCTTCGGGGCGAGGGTTCCTGAATCGGGCAGCTCGAGACCTACTAATATTTTTAAAAGGGTCGATTTCCCGCATCCGTTGAGGCCGATAAGGCCGATTCGGTCGTCGGAGAAGATGCTCAGGGACAAATCTGTGAAAAGAGTTCGTCCTGCGTAAGACTTAGAAAGAGATTGGCAGCTAAATAGCAGACTCATGCAGCGATTCTACCAAAAAGACCTTAAAGACACCGCTCAAATAGTAAATTAAACACCGAGAGCACCGAGACACACCGAGAAAGATTATATGATTATACGACGGATTCCCTGTTTCAGTTTCCAAACATTAAAGTTGATGAGTAATCCCACTCTGCAGTCTGACAATTTGAGATATGTCAACAACTGCGCTTCATGTACTTTGACCAATTCGGCCACCGATTTAATCTCAACGATAACTGACTCTTCAACTATTAAATCCAATCGAAACCCACAATCCAGTTTCACTTCCTTGTATCCCACGGGCACACTCTTCTGCCATTCAACCCTTAGCCCTCTTTGCTTTAGTTCATAAATCAAACACGCTTCATAGGTCGCTTCCAATAGGCCTGGCCCTAATGCTTTATGCACCTCGATGGCAGCCCCTATGATCTGTCTTGTTAACTCATCGTAGGGCCTGGTGTTATAATCGATCTTCGCAGGATCGTCAATCTCGAACAAAACTTCTTGCAGTCCTTTTTTCTCGGTGTGTCTCGGTGCTCTCGGTGTTTAATTTTTCCATGTCCCTAAACTTAAGCTTTTAGAACCATTTGAGTTGGGGCAATTTATTTTTCTACGATATAGCGATTGAAAGAACCCTCATGCCATCTTTGATAAGTGCAGAGATCGCCTGGCATCCCTCCATATCGAGAATCTTGCGTCAACTCAGAAAATGAATGGATCGTTGTCTCCATTGGAGCGTTGAAAAAAAGAGCCATGGCATACCGTTCCACATGCGTGCCTTTTGCTTTATGCACTCTATGTTCCGTAGCTCGGATTGCATCATCCGTAGCAAGCTGGCCAAATTCGCCTACCTGAAACATCATGACCTCAGGATCAGCCTCGATTTTTTGAAAACGTCCATTTACTTTGACAAATAGCCCCGCTTCTTCAGGTTCCGGGACCGCTTCGCCATCTACTTAATAGTAAGCTTGAGTTAGGGCAGTGAAAACGCCATGATCGAAATGAGCTCCGCACCAATACGGGTTATCGGTGTCTGTGTCTGCACTTTTTTTATAATAAAGCAGACGGCCTACTTGAGGGATCTCATCAACAAAAATTCCAGTCCGAGGGCCTGTGAGATCAATTTGTTCCATCACTACTTTGGCAGTCTCGCTCATGGCCATCCCCAATTCCTGAAAGGCGGTTTGTAGATCGACTTCAACAGGCCATTTATTTTCCTTGTTTTCTGGAACATAGGCGTAATACGAGACTTTCAAATCGTCGATCACCCACTTTCCGTCTGGCCGTTTGAATTTTTCTTTCCCTTTTTCATAGCCGAGAAACATTTCGCCAAGGTCATGATTGGGGGCATAAACTTCTTTGATCTCTTCGGGAAGCAGAGAGAATTCCCTAGCCGTCTCGATAAATCGACGCACTTTGCTGACATATCCTGGAACTCCTCGAATCCCTACAATGCCCTTTTCGTACAAGGCCTTTACCAGCACGTCCAATGCCGCAGAATCTCTTTGTGCGAAGGCTTCATAAGAAATAACATCCAGAGAAAGAACTTCTTCAGCCATCGCAGTGAAGGCGAAAAGGAATGCGAACATTAAAAGGATACTTTTTCTTGCCATGATCCATCTCCTCGAGAAAAAATCAGGCAACAGTATACTGATTCTTTAGAAAAAAAGAAAACAATTCTAGAAAAGTTTGCGCTGAATAAATAAGGAAATTTTTTATGGCTATTTTACCGGCCACTCAACCTTCTCATTACGAATGGCAGATTCCGCATCAAGTGTATGAATCGGCTTCTATCCAGTTGAATCCTATTGAAGCCAAACCCCATTTAATTCTCCATTTCGACATGAATAAGA
Organism: uncultured bacterium; assembly: GCA_964477585.1. GTDB lineage: Bacteria > Chlamydiota > Chlamydiia > Chlamydiales > SM23-39 > CAYZHU01. The sequence goes on along the minus strand of CAYZHU010000136.1, from coordinate 2,261 downwards.
CTTTAATAGCAGCAGATAAAGTGGGCCAAAAAACGGCGCACGATGTGATCTGCAAAGAGATTGCAGACCAAGTGACAGATCTTTGGGATGATACTTTATCTGTTCCCATAAGCTATGCCAGTTATGTTAAGCATCATCTCTTGCCAAACCCGAATCATTCAGAGGATGTTAAATTAAAGCAAAAAGCTCAACTCTCAGAAGTTCTTAGGGTTCTCAAAGAGAGAAACCATCCAGCTAGTTCTGGAATGCAGGAAATTTATGATCATGCAATGGAGCTTTTGGAGAAACAGGAAACTCAAGTTTTTACGTCCTTTTACAGGCTCATTGAATTTCTTCAAAAAGAGAATATTTCCTACACGTTGGTGATTCGAACATTCGGGTCGGAAGCTTCGGAACTCGCAGAGGAGCTCAATGAGCGCTTTGGAGATGGCTATCTCACGGACTTTCGCTTTGTGAAACGAGGGAATCTTCAAGGGACAGAATCCAATCTTTACGATTTAGTATCAAATGCAGATCATCATCTTGTTATTCGCGATGATTGGCATTGGTGGTATGAACATGGACAAGATTGGAAATATGGAAAGCCTTTCCCAGTTGACCTAAATGATCCACATCGCATCAGTTTGTTTTTTGATGATAATGCTAAAACAGATCCGTTCTTCCCGCAAGAAAACATCGTTTCTCCTTATGACGCAGGGAGCGGAAATCCCATTTCCCCGGATGTACTGATCAAGCAGGAGAGATTATTTCCTGTCGAGATGCTTGAGGCTCTTTGCGACGAGGATTATTATATTCGATTCGTCGAAAGAGCTCTGAGTCATCCCTAAAAGAAGAAAGTCTGAGTTTTTTCAGTTCAAGCGATTCGTTCAATGGGTTCGTTTCTTCTTGTCCAATAATCGAGTGTGCGCGTAAAGTGTTCTTCCCGTTTTTTATATAGGAGAATAGAATGAGTGTGCGATCAGCAACAGACAAACAAATTTTGTCTATATCTAGAGAACCCGACAAGGACGAATCCAAACAAGATACGGTGGCTGGAGTATTTTCTCGAGCGGTGAGTCCTGCTTTTTCACAGACTTCTCAGGAGAGGACAGGCGCGCGGAGTCTCATATCTCCTCCACCGGCAGGTTATACACCAGCGGCAAGTCCTACAAATTCCGAGAATTCTACGACATGGACAGATCCAGATGGTTTACTATTACAAAAGCCGGGAGATATTTTTGAGGCTGATCCAGGTAACGCTAGAGAGACATTCGATACTTGGGGATATAGTGCAACCGACGCAGAATGGGAAGAAATCATACAAAAAGGGAGTACTGGACAACATGGAGGGCTTGAAAGCAGTTCTGCTAATTTGGCTGTAGCAAAGCTAGCGATGAAGCAGTTAAATCCAGCATTGTTTTGGCTGTCTGTTCATCATTTGAATGAGGAAGATCTTCAGGATTTAAAGCGCTGCGTTAATGCATTTTCAGCCCTACTTAACTCTGTCGAATCGTGACTGGCAAGAGTTTGCATCGTTGGAAGGAAAGCCCGGAGATTTCCCGGGCATTGTCGTTTTTGGAGGTGGAATGGAGGTTTTTCTTTGAACCTATCCTAATAAAATTTTTCTACGATAAGAATCAATGAGCTTGATACGCTGTTTACATGGATGACCTCGCTTTAAAAGAACGGCGTAAATACGAAATAATCTGGAAACTATTCCCTGAATATCGAGTAAACAGTCCCTCCGACAGTTTGACACCTGTTTTTCTCTCATCTTTTTACGATCAGATCCGAAAAGGGCAGACAGTTCTCGATTTCGGATGCGGACCTGGCCGCTCCGCTCTCCTTTTACTCAAGGCCGGCTTGAATGTTCATCTCATCGACATTACGGAAGAGGCTCTCGATCCAGAGATCTTTCTCCAGGTGAGATCTTCGCTCCGTTTCACGGAGAGTTGTCTCTGGGATCTTCCTTCCGACGTTGAGCCTGCGCAGTGGATTCTCTGCTTGGACGTCCTCGAGCATATTCCACAAGAAAAACTCGACAGCGTCTTATTGGGGATCTCATCTCGCATGCAAAAAGGGGGGCTTCTTTCCATTCATTTAATTGAAGATCAGTTTGGACAGGCGATCGGAGAGAAACTCCATCTCACTGTTCAATCTGCCGAGTGGTGGAAAAGAAAAATCAACCAATTCTTTCCATTTCATACAGAACTGCTCAATGATGGGACCGTTCTCGTTTTACATGTAGTCCAGGGATAAATCGGGCATCGCCGTCCCCAGAC
>CAYZHU010000135.1:0-5082 GCA_964477585.1 uncultured bacterium | reverse complement strand
ACAGCAAAAAGGGGCGGGATCGATCGGTACGACCGGTCGGGGCATCGGTCCCTGCTATACCGATAAGATCAGCCGGAATGGCATTCGACTGGCTGATTTATTGAACCCGGAAACCTTTCGCTCCAAATTGCAGGCAGCGCTTGTCTTGAAAAACCGCGAATTGGAAAAGTTTTTTGGCCACCAACCTTTGGCATTTGAGCCGATTTTTGAAGAATATCAGGACTATGCAAAGAAATTGGCTCCTTTTGCCGCTCCAGTGGAAGAGCTTCTTTATGCGGCGGCCAAGAAAGGAGAAAGAATTTTATTTGAAGGGGCTCAAGGGGCGCTCCTTGATATTACGTTTGGGACTTATCCCTTCGTCACTTCTTCTTGCACCTTATCAGGGGGCGTTTGTGCAGGACTCGGAATAGGACCCACAAAAGTAGATAGGACTATCGGGGTAACCAAGGCCTATACGACACGAGTAGGGAAGGGCCCTTTCCCGACCGAGCTTTCTGAAGGCGAGCAAGCCTTATTCCCCGATCATAGCACCTCTCGGGAAGTGGGGACGACTACTGGGCGCAAGAGGAGAATGGGGTGGTTCGACGCCTTCCTCTTAAAGCATACGATTTGTTTGAATGGGGTCGATTCGCTGGCTTTGACGAAGATCGATATTCTTGATAACCTCGACGAAGTTAAGATTTGCACTGGATATAAGCATTGTAAAACATTTCCTGCTACTGTAGAAGATTTAAGCCGGGCCGTGCCGATTTATGAATCCCATCCCGGTTGGAAGAAATCGACGCGGGATGCCCAAGTGTATGACGATCTCCCGAGCCTTGCAAAAGCCTATATTCGGCGCATTGAAGAGCTCTGCGAGGTGCCTGTTTCGCTTGTATCCACGGGGCCGGAAAGAGAGAAGACGCTTTGGCTAGACCGATTTTTTAATGAGTGATGAGATGACTGCGCATACGCTTGAGACTACAGATTCTAAGACCATTTATTCGCCAGAAGAGCTTTCTCAGATCAATCCTTTATTAATCCCCAAACATATCGCGATCATCATGGATGGCAATCGGCGTTGGGCGAAGCAAAGGGGGCTTCCTCAAATGATGGGGCATTGGGAAGGGGCAGAGACTCTCACGGAGATTCTCCGCGCGGCTGTCGATCTCGGCATTAAAACGTTAACAGTTTATGCCTTTTCAACGGAAAATTGGACTAGGCCGCAGGACGAGGTCGAAGATCTGATGAATATCTTTGAGCTTTATTTGATGCGTAAAAGAGAACACATGATTCGGGATGGTGTTCGTCTCGATGCGATCGGCGACTTATCTCGTTTGCCTGAAAGGGTGTTGCGGGCTTTTCGCGATACAAAAAAAGCGACAGAGCATTGCGATCGGATCAATCTTGTCCTAGCTCTTAACTACGGCGGCAGAGATGAGATCCGGCGCGCAGTCGTAAAAATTCTCGAAGAAAAAATCGAACCTGAAGCAGTTACCGAAGAGTTGATCGGAAAACATCTCGATACATTCCGCTATGGAGATCCCGATCTCTTGATCCGGACGAGCGGGGAGATGCGGGTCAGCAATTTTCTATTATGGCAAATTTCCTATGCAGAAATTTTCAGTGCAAATGTCTTTTGGCCTGAGTTTTCTCCCAAGGATCTGTTCGAAGCCGTTCTCACTTTTCAAAAGCGCCATCGTCGTCTAGGAGGGTAATATGAAAGATTTTTATCGCAGGTCCATTGTCACTCTCATTTCTATAGCAATTGTCATTTGTTTACTCCTATTTGCTTTCCAATCGTTGTTTCAATATATCGTGGCGGGCTGCGTAGCTCTTCTCGCTGCCATTGCTATTTGGGAATATGAAACATTTGTCAAAGCCAAGGGAGGGCGGATGATTATGCCCGCTCTCATAGGATTGACTGTCGCGGAAGTTCTCTCCTTTTTTATCGCTGCCAAAAATCCCATTCTGGAAGTGATGCCGTTCATCGTCTTCTTTCTTGGATTTCTTGTTCTCTTCGCACTCCATTTCGAAGAAAAAGACGGCGCTATCGTCGATTTGGCGGTATCTTCTTTCGGTCTCCTTTACATCGCAGTTCCAATGGGGATGATCTTAGGGATTCTCTATTTACAAGAAGTGGATGGCCGTTGGTGGGTAGCTTACTTGCTTGTGGTCACAAAGATCACCGATATAGGAGCCTACTTTGCAGGGAGTCTGTGGGGGCGCCGCAAGTTAGCTCCGGCCATCAGCCCCAAAAAAACGATTGAAGGGGCGATTTTCGGTCTTGTCTGCGCCATGGCCGCAAGCTTTGTTTTCCATCTTTTGAGCGATTACGCGGGTCCTTTTCATCTCGGCACCTTCGAATGGGTTTTCCTCGGACTTCTATTGGGACTTGCGGGACAATTTGGAGACCTTTCCGAGTCGCTCTTAAAACGAGACGCGAACAAAAAGGACAGCAATGTTCTTCCTGGACTCGGCGGAGTCCTTGACATGGTCGATTCCATCCTATTTAATGCGCCTATTATCTACATCTATTTGTACTTTATTAAATTATGAGCCTATCCGCATGATCATTGCAATCGATGGGCCGTCAGGCACTGGAAAATCTACTGTAGCGAAAGGGATCGCCAAGCGGCTGGGTTTCACCTTTTTTGACACGGGCGCTATGTACCGCTCTCTCGCTTGGTTGGTTTTGAAGGAGCAAATCGATCCGTCTCATCAATCCAAAGTAGAAGCGCTTCTTCCTCAATTCGAATTTGAGATTTCCACCTCTAAAGATGGCGAACGACACTATTTTGTCCAAAATACAGATATTACGAAGGAGATCCGTTCGCAAGCCATATCGAACGCTTCTTCCCAAATTGCCATCTATCCAGAAGTGCGCCATGCGATGGTCAAAATTCAAAGAAAATTCGGCCATGCTGTCGACGCTGTTTTTGAGGGGCGCGATATGGGGACTGTCGTGTTTCCCGACGCCGATCTCAAGATATTCCTTACGGCAAAACCTGCAGTTCGCGCAGAGAGGCGCTATCGGGAGCTCCTCCAGAAATTTCCCGATCTCTCCATGACTCGAGAGGAGATCCTTAAGGAAATTGAAGAGAGAGATAAAACCGATTCGACCCGTTCGATTTCTCCTCTCAAGCAAGCCTCCGACGCCATTCTCATCGACACCTCTCACCTCACAGCCCAGCAAGCGATCGATAAGATCGTCCGTCTCCTCCCTAAAAGACGCTTCCCCAAGATGAAGCTCTCCTACAAAATCGTCTACTCACTCGCTCGCTTCTTCTTTAAAACTTGCTTCCGCCTCCGGATTTACGGCCTCGACCACTTTCGCCCCGGCGCAGCCATCATCGCCTCCAATCACACCTCCTATTATGATCCCCCGGTCCTCTCCATTTCCTGTCCTGAAGAGGTCCACTTCCTCGCCAAAGGCTATCTTTTCGATATCCCTCTCCTCGGCCGCCTCATCCGCGTCCTCAACTCCCACCCCATTGCCCGAGGCGCCTCCGATTCCCAAACCTTTAAAATGATCCTAGATCTTCTCTCCCATGGCAAAAAGCTCATCCTCTTCCCTGAAGGGACTCGCTCCCCTGACGGCGCCCTCCTCCCCCTCGAACGGGGCCTTGCCTTTCTCGTTCAAAAGTCCCATTGCCGCATCATCCCCGCCTACATCAAAGGCTCCTTTGAAGCCTGGCCTACAGGGCGCAAATTTCCCCGTTTATTTGGCAAAATGACAGTCGTCTTCGGCACGCCGATCGAATGGGAAGAAAATCTCGATAAGAAAGCAGCGCAAGAGAGAATCACATCTCAAACGGAAGAATCGATCCGCAACCTGAAAGCCTGGCTCGACGCCGGCGCCCACGGCACCCCGCCTTAATTATGCAAATCGAACTTCTAGGTGTTTCCCCAATGCAAGGGCGGCCAAAATTAATGATTTCAGGCTGCAAGTCCTCTTGGGGTCTAGCAGTCTGTCTACAGCCGAGCGGCTTGTGTTCATCCTTCTTGCAAACTGAGATTTGGTGATTTTCTGCCTTTTTAATTCTTCTTCAAGTTGAAATGCAATCACCCTTTTAACAGCTTCAGCATGACATTCTTCGAAAATGCCTTCTTCTTTGAGAAAATCCTCAAAGTTTGATCCTCTATGCTTATTTTTCATCTTATACTCTCCATAACCTTTGCACGATTTTTCGCCAATTTAAGATCTTCGGGTGGCGTCTTCTGCGTCTTTTTTATAAAACCATGCAGCAAAACAATTTCTCCCTCGATCATCTTGAAGAGAACTCGAGCAATCCCTTTGGGAATATGCGAACGAATTTCCCAAAGACCGCTTCCAAGAATTCTAACCAAAGGCATTCCTAATGGCCACCTCAATTGGACTATTCTTATGTCCCGACCTATTTCCTTTCGACTCTCCTTGTCTAGATCGGATAACCACTCCCTCACCGGCTCATTTCCACTTGGTTCTTCACGGTAGAAAATGACAGGTATAGGTTCATGGAATGAATCCATAGGAGCTTCCCTTTTTCTATTAGTGTACCATATCTGGTACATATATGCAAGGGTTATGGCGGTTTTTAAATGAAAATTTTCCTCTGCCTTAGCGGGGGGTTCTCATCCATTGAAGGCAAGAGGCTATTTGCTGATTGGCAACCGCTGCTACGATTGAATCGTGGCTGTGCCCATGAAGGATATGAATTTTTTCCCCTTTATTTAAACGGGGCAAAGATGATCCCAAGTCTGGCACCGATAGGTCTGCAGTCGTTGCATAAAACTCGTAGTCGCGAGGGGCGACTCGTTCTGGAAGGGGAGCGAGAACTGCTTGGAGCAATTCTTTTGCTTTTTGGCTGCCAAAATGTAATTCATCTCTTAAAGAGCGCGGATAGAAGCAGGATGCAATACCTAACCATTCTAGAAGCTGCATTCTCGACGACCCGAAATGAATGCCTGCAATTGTTGAAACTTTTACTGGTGTGCTCGGGGCTTCTTTTCGCAATTGTGTTTCAAGCCACGTTGCCAAGCGACTCCCATTGGATATGCCTCCGATAAAAATGGCTTTTTGCGGGTTCTTTCTCGCATAGTCGAGAATTATTGGGAGAATGG
>CAYZHU010000134.1:0-5083 GCA_964477585.1 uncultured bacterium | reverse complement strand
AGTCTCTCCCCTACGACTGATCCCATCGACCCTCCCATGAAGGCAAAATCGAGGACAGCAAGGGCCGCTTTACACCCGTTTAAGAGACACGATCCCACTGCAATTGCATCATCGCGGCCCGTTTTTTTAATCGCTTCCTCCAATCTCGTCTTGTAGCTTTCTGTATCTACAAACTGAAGGGCGTCTACTGGCTTGATATCTGTGAATAATTCCTGGAAAGTCCCCTCATCAGCAAGAAGATGGATCCTCTGCTTCAGAGAAAGTCGATAATGGTAATTGCATTTCGGACAGCAATTGAGATTTTGGCCCAATTCATTCGCATGGATCAATTCCGAACAAGAGGAACATTTGATCCATCCGCTAAATCCATCCTTTTTTGTGGTCTGGACTTTAATTTTAGGCTTACTACGTGAAAAAAAACCCATAGAATTCTATTAATTAACTTGGATGATAATAATACAATACTCCCAAAGGGTCAACCTTATAATTTCGCCTTGTTAAATCTTTCTTCAATATTTGCCCAATTGAAGATTTGCCATATCGCTTTGACGTAATCTGCTCTAACATTCTTATACTGAAGATAATACGCATGCTCCCACACATCAACCCCCAGGATAGGGACCAGATTTTGGGTGCTCAATGGGTCTTGATTCCCGCAAGTTGTCAGTTCTAGCCGCTTTAAATTTTTATTATAACCGAGCCATCCCCAGCCTGAACCTTGGATTCCGGTCGTTAAAGTATTGAACTTTTCTTTAAAAGCATCGAATGAACTAAAGTCTCTTTCGATCATTTTAGCAAGCTCGCCCTTAGGACCTTGCCCTGCTTTTGCAACCGGAGTCAGAATGGTCCAGAAGATGCTATGGTTGATATGGCCGCCTCCGTTGAATTTGATTGCCTGCTGAAAAGCGATCATCGAAGCTACATCTTTTCGGGTCTCTGCTTCGTGGTATTTTTCGAGCGCTGCATTTAGATTGGTGACGTAACCTTTGTGATGCTTTGAATAGTGGAGCTCCATGATTTCAGCGGAAATAACTGGCTCTAACGCATTGAAATCGTAAGGAAGGTCTGGAATTTGATAACTGGTTTTTTCCTTCTCGGCCATAGATTTAATCCTCTTTTTGTCCAAAATTCAACTATAAGCGTACAAATATATCTCTCCAGAAAAATCTTGTAAAGCAGATAACAAACACAAGTGCTCATCGAAATAAAAGTATTCAAGCACAAGTCTTTTTCGTGAACGTTTGCGTTTCCACCCCAACGATGATGCATCGTTGAGGCCCCCGGTTGCGTGACCGTTTTCCGATCCATTCCCGAGGAGCGTTTTCAGAAAATCGGGAACGCAAACGCAGACGCAAACGTTCACGAATTTGTGTTTAGTTATCAGAAATTAGGTATTACAGTCCTGATTATAATTCGTATTTTTTGACAAGCCAGGAGGAGATGAAGCCTTTGTACTTATCCCGAATATGCTGAGGGAGATTTTTAAATGAACCGATTTTTTTTCGGCAGATTGGAGAGCCGCATTGACATTCCATGAAATAGGGAACTCCATCTTCCATTTCCCATGTCTCTTCGGTCATCTCATAATCGAAAGTGATCTCTTCGTTGGGAGCGATTTTTTTCATCGCCACAATTTGATTGAGCCCCTGAATTCCGCAATTGGGATCGCATGAATGGTTTGCGTAACGGGCAACGCCTGCCGCATCTTGCCAAATCCCTTCCCCAATTTGAAGAAGATAGTAATTCAAATGATCAGCTGAATCAAATTCATCTGTGTAGGTAGCGCCATCGAATGCGGCAATAGGTTCGCCTGCCTGGATCTCTTCTTTTGCGAAGAGCCCATTCCCAATTTTGCAAGGTCGTACTTCTACTTTCTTACTATCCATATTTGAATACATATGATACCTTATCTTCTTATAGCATGCAAGATCCAATTGTAATTAGTTTCTACACATATAAGACTTTTTATGAAAAGGAAGCGGCAAGGCTTCTTTCCTCCTGTGATCGGGTGGGTTTAGAACACCAAATCGTTGGGATCGACCCATTTGGGAAATGGCATGAACATGTCTGCTATAAACCGTTCTTTATCTACAAGAAACTGCTAGAGTTAAAAAGACCCCTCCTTTGGCTTGATGCCGATGCAGAGATCGTGAGAAAACCCCCTTTTCAGTTTGAGCAGCCGATTGGGATCCGCTGTTTTGATTGCTACCCTCCAGAACATCCCAATTACCTCTTTGCATCGACGATCTATGTCGACTATCAACCTCAAATCGTGGAACTCATGAAAGCGTGGGGAGAAGAATGTCAGAAAGCTCTCGAAAAACATCCCGGCTTAGAAGTTTCCGACCAACCTATTTTACAATCGCTTCTCTCAAAAATGAAGATCCCCTTCGACCCGCTCCCTGTAGGCTACGCAGCCATTTTTGAAAACGAGCAGGATCTTCCTCCTGATCAACTGTATATAGTTCAATACCAAGCCTCCCGGCTCTACCGGAAATTCATCAATGGGGAAGTGGTCCCTTTTGGCGCCTTTGAACACCTGTCAGTGGATGAGCTCAGGAAATTACGCCCTAGAGTCTATAGATCGTAAGGAAGACCGCGCACATACCAATACTTCCCCCCATAATCATAGCTGAGCTGCTCGCCAACTTTTATCTCATTAATGCTTAGCAAAATAGTGTGATAATACCCATCAAAAAAGGCATGAAATGGCTTTAGGTTCGGCCGGCTGCTATGATTGACAAACCGGATGAGGTTCCCAGAGGTGGCATCCGTGACGTAGCTTCTTCCGATGCTGTCGGGAACAGGGTATTCGTAGCAATAGTTGTTGATCGGTTCAAAATAGAGCCTGTCATTTCGCCTCACAATCCCTGTGTATTCGCCGACAAACGCCCCTTTTTGGATCTTCTCTTCGGCAAATAACCCATGCCCTACCTGGTCATTGACCCACCGGACCGAGACGGAAGGCAAATAGGCCGATTCAATTTTCTTCCTATATTTTTTCCCAAGCAGCAACGCCCGAGGGGGTATGACCTCTCTTTTTCCCCTTTCAAAAATCTCAAGTTTCTCTTCTTCGTTTTCAAAGGAGATCTGAGACAAATATTTGAATCCCAATTCTCTTTCTAATTCCTGAAACATCTATACTCTCAAAACAGGGTCAACAATGGAAATGATATAACGATTGAACGATAAAAATATTATTCCGCCGCAAAACGGCGGTGCGGCGAAGCCACAATGGTCTTTTTCTATCGTTGCATCGTTACATCGTTAATATCGTTGTTTTTTGGTCATAGTCTCAAGGTCTTTGCAATCACGTTCAGTATAATGACTCAGCTGTAAAGCTTCAACGACGAGAGCGATCGGACAAGAGAGCTGCACCACATCTGCATGATGATAGAAAGCGCAAGCTTGCGGCCCAATCTCAAAAGCCGCCCGATCCTCGCTATGGATAAACACCTTCTTTCTGGATCCGAGGGAAAATCCCAATTCTGCATGGGTCCCTTTGCCACCCGGCAGAAGGACAAGGACAAAATCAGCAGCCAAAATCCCCTCAAATTCTGCATGGGCGACCATTTGGAGTTTTTCCTTGGTCGTATGCCTGACGCTCCCATGGGCAGTCCAATCGTAGGTGATCTCATGACCCAATTTCTTTAGCTCATCTCTTATCTGGTTGTGGAAGACTATCCGATCTGTAGAAGTGGCAATGTAATATTTCATACGACCAGAATATCCCACTTTCCGATTCTACACAAATTTGATATACTCGATGGCGCTATGGAGATCCTTTTACCGACTCTTTCGACTTCTGAAACGGCCTCCTCCCCTTTGGAAACTAGAATTCAAAAAAAGATTCGCCACTTGATGAAATGGGCGAAGAGGACAAATACTGACGCGTTTCGGATCTACGACAGGGAAATCGGGAAATATCCCCTCGCAATCGATCACTACGGAGGGAAGTATTGCGTCCAATATTTTTCTAAAAGCCGCGAATACCCCGATCCTCCAGATGAACTAGTCGATGAAGTCCATCAGGCGCTTCATTCGATTTTTCGAGCAGAACCGGAACAGATCTATTGGAGAAACCGGATCAAGAGGACCAAAACGCAGCAGTACGAGAAAGCAGCTGTTACAAAGGATTTTTTCCCCGTCACTGAGTATGGGGTGAAATTTTGGGTGAATTTGACCGATTATCTCGACACAGGCCTCTTTTTAGACCACCGCGAGACGCGCCGCTACATCGCCTCAGTTGCAAAGGGAAAAAGGCTTTTAAACCTCTTTGCCTACACCTGTTCGTTCAGCGTCCATGCGGCTTTTGCTGGAGCTATCTTCACAAAAATCGTCGAGATGTCCAATTCCTACACCGATTGGGGACGTGAGAATTTTCTCCTCAATAATCTTCCCCTTGAAACCAACCCGATCATCCGCGCCGACTGCCTCAAATTTCTCGAAGAGGAGCCGGCTCATCTCAAATACGACCTGATCGTTATCGATCCCCCAACCATTTCCCGCTCTAAAAAAATGGATCAAATGTTTGATATACAGCTTGACTACCCTTTCCTCATTGCAAGGGCCTTAAAACTCCTTGCCCCAGATGGAGCGATCTACTTCAGCACCAATTCAAGAAAGTTCTTTTTCGATTCCACCCTCTTTCCCGATTGCGAAATCCTCGATGTCTCTTCTAAAACCCTTCCAATCGATTTTCATGACCCCAAAATCCACCAATGTTGGCGGATTAAAATAAGTATTGCTAATTTACTTAATTAAACCAGAACTATATAATTACAAATCAAAAACAAAGGTGATTATATGACAATTTTACCAATTTCTAACACAACTGCACCTTGTGATTTTATTGAGGAAGTTTATCATACGACAAAACCAGAAGAACTCGACTCTTCTGTTGGTTATTACGATCTAGAAGAAGCCATCAAAAATCAAAATTATGGCCGCGCCATAGAAATCATCGATCAACTCATGTATCCCGGCGATTTATTCGGGAACTCGTTTCTAATCGAGCAAAAGATTGTATGCCTTGCTTTAGATGGCCAATTAGACGCAGCGGCGGATCTCTGTAAAGAGTTGC
>CAYZHU010000133.1:0-5137 GCA_964477585.1 uncultured bacterium | reverse complement strand
ACTTAACGATGGAAGTTTGTTTAAAACAAACTCCACACAAGCTTATTCTTTTTCATTCTTCTCTTCTACTACTGTCAAAATAACTTTTGGAGGGCTATGTTGCCGCTCCTTTGAATCGAGATAGATTCTGAACAGTCTTTGCTGTTCTGTTTCTTTCTGACTTTTTATCCGAAAGAAGTAAGAGTAACATACATAAATCACGGGATTTCTTGCAATGGATTTCAAGAAAATCACCCATTTTCCATAGAGAAAATCGATTATTCAAACGACAGAGATTGGACAAAATATTGGTGATTTTTCTCGCTAAATTCAGGACTTACCGTCTGAAAGAGAAACAGATGGGATGCGCTTTCTACGAGATGCTCTCTGACCCATTTTCCCTCTTTCCGGTACATGATATCGCGGGTATCCTCACCTACCGTCAAAAGCGAGATATCCTCCTGGGAACCCAGCTCTTGGACACGCTCCTCATATCCCCCTTGAATTGCCTCTTTTTTCTCAACCCAAAGGGTAAATTGTTCTCCTTCCCTAACCGAAGAGATTTTCAGGATTCCAGGAGATGGATAGGAATAGGCTGGGTCGTCTGGGAATCGGACAAGAAATCTTTCCTCCCCCATCTTTTTTGCAAAGAGCGCCCAAATGGAAGGGTCATCCTCATCTCGGTTGATCTCCGCCTTGCGAGGCTGCTCTACGGGATACCAGCCAGAAGAATCTCCAACTAAAGCTGAAGCAAAAACAAATAATTTGAATACAAATTTAAATATATACAAAATAAAATCTTTCTTTTTTCATATTATTTTACAATAAATTGACAATCTTTTCAACCAATCGACATATAGAAAGAATTTTAAAGACGGAAATAATCGCAATCTGCTAAAGAGGTCTTAGAGTTTTATTTATCAAATAGGAGCAACTATGTGCCTTTCTTATTTCTTTGCCCAAGTGCTTGGGTGTTATCTATTTCTAATTTGCTTGGCGATGCTAGTGCACCAAGTGCGATTCAAAAGATTGGTTCACGAATTAGCGAGCGATACAGGAATGATCATCTTTTCAGGCGCTTGTACGCTTGCGGTAGGCTTGATCCTTGTGATCTCCCATAATATCTGGGTTGCCATGTGGCCTGTTCTGATCACCCTGATCGGTTGGTTCATGATCTTTCATGGCCTTTTCAGAGTTTTCTGGCCTGAGCATTTCTCCAAATTGATCAAAGATATGGCTACTAAAAATGGATTTTTAATTTGGACTTGGGTCTGGTTGATCATCGGTCTCTATCTGATATGGGTCGGCTTTGGACAAATGCAAATGCTTAACCCTTAATCACTAAAGAGGGTTTGAGGCGGGCGACCATTTTCGCAAGGCCCGCCTCTTGAGTAGCTTCACAAACGGCATCGACATCTTTGTAAGCGTCGGGCATCTCCTCGGCAATCGTCTTCTTAGAACTAGCCATAACTTGGACTCCCTGCGATCGCATATGAGCGATCAGATCTTTCCCCTTCCAAGCCTCCATTGATTTGACACGGCTCCTAAATCTTCCCGCCCCGTGGCAGGCGCTGCACCACGTCAGTGGGTTGCCGAGTCCTACCATCAAATGGCTTGCCCTTCCCATGTCTCCTGGGACCATGACAGGCTGCCCTGTCGATTGAAACAGCGGCGAAAGCTCTTTCGCCCCTTTTCCATATGCCCTCGTCGCCCCTTTGCGATGGACGCATAGTTTTCTTAATTTTCCATCGACCAGATGCTCTTCGAATTTGGCAATATTGTGGCATACGTCGTACAACAGGCGGATATCCCTTGGGGCAATTCCGCAAACAGCATGAAACGCATCCCGGACGCCTGCGAGGATTTGCTGCCGATTATTGAATGCGAAATTGGCCGCTGCTGCCATTGCTTTAAAGTAGGCCTCTCCTTCAGAGCTCCGGATGGGAGCTGCGACTAACTGTTTATCTGGCAATCCTTGGGCAAACCCTTTCTTCATGAAAAGATCGAGCGTATCTTGGCAAATTTGATGCCCGAATCCCCTCGATCCCGAGTGGATCAAAATATAGGTTTGCCCTTCATAAACACCCCATTCTTTTGCCGTTTCGGGAAAGTAGATCTTTTGCACCATCCCGATTTCGACAAAATGATTTCCAGAACCGATCGAACCGAGCTGTTTTCTTCCTCGATCGAGGGCATTTGATGAAATTGCATCGAGACTTGCTCCTTCGATACGGCCGCGGCTCTCCATGTGTTCCAAATCTTCATCAAAACCGTATCCTTGCTCAATCGACCAACGGGCTCCTTTTTCAAGCAGCTTCCGATAATCGGAATCGCTTAAGGCTTTGGCCGTCTCTTTATGTCCATGTCCTACGCCTGATGGGACTTTCTCGAAAATGGAGCGGATCAAGGCCCCTCTCTTCTTTTCGTCAAAATGGGACCAAGGTTCTTTCAATAAGGCAAGGCGGACTCCGCAATTGATATCGTACCCGACGCCTCCTGGGCTGATGACCCCCGTCTCGATATCCATTGCAGCGACGCCCCCGATTGGAAATCCATATCCCCAATGGATATCGGGCATCGCGATGCTATAAGCGACAATTCCAGGCAGACAGGCGACATTTCGGACCTGTTCTAGAGGACGGTCGATTTCGATCTCTTTTAGAAGAGACTCTGTCGCTATCACAAGGCCCGGGACTTTCATCTCTCCGGTTTGAGGCAGCAAATAAGTTGCAGGCCCGATTTGTTTCAAATTAGACATCGACGATCATCTCCCATTGATTCTGCTCAAGCAATCCATGAAAACTCACCGCCTTAAAGGGAGTCCCTATCTCGCTATCGGCTCGGGAAATGATCCCATTTAACATCGAGATCGCCTCGTCGAGAGTAGTCGGTTCAGAAAAATCGAAATAGGAAACAAGAGGCGGAAAATGGAAACTCAAAGCCAATTGGGCATGGAGAAAGAGCTGTCCGATCGATTTACCTCGGATTTGGAATGCGATATCGGCTGTGTGTTCGATTTCAGTAAAAGGGGAAAGAATCGGATAGGTCCAGATAGGTTTATATCTCGAATAACCTAAGCTTTCATAGAGATGGATGTTTTGGAAAAAGACGGGAAGTTTTTGGAAACGGTCTTTCCATTCCCGAACCGAAAACGGCGCGCGCGCAATGGTGACATGAGAAAGGAATTTCTCCTTCAAATCGAGCCAAGAAACGAGCTTTTTTTGAAATTCGAGAAACTCTTCTTTCAGTTCTAAAAAATGGGCATGCCAAGCCGCTACTCGAGGGGATCTCTCCGGCAAAAAAAGAGGGCGATCAAAAATCGCTCCAATTCCGATAGAAAACGGAGGGATTGGAAACGAATCTAGATCAATCGAGCTGGGATCCCTTTCTCCCAAAAATGCTAACGTGAGATGCCGATCAGACTCGAGTAAACGCCTTCCTTCGGGCAACTCCTCTGGCCAGGGAGCCACTGCTTCGATTCCAAAAAAGAGACGCTTGAGATCCATTTGGATTTACTTTAGAGTAGATCTGATTTTATGCAAAAGCCGATCTGGATTACACCTATCAATTTGGAAGAAATCAACCGAAGAGCGAAAAATAGTCTTTCCGACCATCTTGGGATTGAATTTACCGAGATTGGAGACGACCATTTGACAGCGACCATGCCGATCGATGCGCGCACTTTGCAGCCGATGGGAATTATGCATGGGGGCGCCTCCGCAGCCCTTGCGGAAACTGTCGCGAGCGCAGCAGCCAACTACTGCGTTGATCAGACAACTAAAGTTTGCGTTGGGCTTGATCTCAACATCAATCACATTAGAACAGTGAGGATCGGAACGGTAACAGCCGTAGCACGCCCTTTTCATCTGGGAAAATCGACTCAAGTTTGGGAAATCAAAATCTACAATGAAAAGAGAGATCTAGTTTCAGTTGCTCGATTGACTATGGCTATTATACCGCATATCAAGTGCCAAAGTTCCAATGCCCAATGTCCTTAGACATTCACCTGGCCCGCGACGCCGATGCTAACGGTGTCTTCGTCAAAGCTGTCGAGGACGTACAAACCAGCGGAGGCGAAGCCCCCAGCAGCCAAGCGAATACCGGCCGTTTGTTCTAGAACGCGGGTCAAAGTATGAACGTGGTTATTCTGCTTGTTGCCTGCCTGAAAAAGCATTTCCCTTGTCGCAATGTAGTGGAGAAAAATAGCGGCTATCATATCGCGAAGGGTAGGCACCTCATTTTGACCAAACGCTTTTTGACTCAAGGCATTCACTCTAGCCACTTGGTCGTTATAAGGCTTCATTCGAGTTCCTGGCAGTACGTCTTTCGTGATGAGTGCAAAGTGAGTAGGAGGAGGTGCCGTATCGCCATGTTCGGCGAGGGCCAGAGGCCAAAAATAAACCATCTTTAGAGGATGTTGGCCTACGCCGTAAATTTTGTCTCCACACTCTTCAAAAAGCTGCAGCATTTGTCTGATAGTCCCGAGTTCTTGGGGAATCAACGGAAAAATATGATCGTCTTTAACTTGCTGACCTTCGTTCACAGCACTTTTACTATTCAGAATGTGAACCATATGATTGGGTAAAGGAGAAATCCTCTCGGGAAGAATCCGCCGTTCAGGCAAAGCCTGTTGCATGCGGCTCAAGGCGGTATGCCAAGGATGGTCTTCAGAATATTGAGAAACTAGATTCGCCAAGGGGGGAAGAAGCAGGGGTGATACTTCTGCTATAACTGGTGCATTCAGCCGATTTAATTGCACTTGAGGGGTGATCCACTGGGCTGGATTCGATATTGCTGCCATATTATCTATGTAGTTTTCGGAGATCGAAAACTCGGTTCGGTTACGGTCTCGGCACGGAGTATTTGTACAAAGTATTTAGAAAATAGCGCGGGATGAACTCCCGCGCCAAATAAAGAGAGACTATCGGTTGTAGAAACCGCGGTCGCCTCGTGGTTCGCGGCGCTCGCCCCGATCTCCACGATCTCCACCGCCGCCACCCCACTCACGACGTGGACGGAATTCTCCGCCACCGCCGCCAGAACGCTCTCTGCGCTCGCCCATTGGACGGTCGCCGGTGCGCTGTTCAGTGCGTGCCCAGTCGATGACGAGAGCTTTGCCTTGGAATGGTTGGCCATTCAATGCATCTTTCGCTTTGCC